>CBDUQN010000063.1:0-18054 GCA_965369375.1 uncultured bacterium
ATCGTCATGTATGCTTATTTTTGGCGGGGCACCAATCGTGATGTATGGATGCCGCTCCGGTCGAGAATCTCTTCCGCCCTGTCCCGGGAAAGGGTGAACCGCACCATGCTTCGCAAGCCCGTTATGAAAACCGCGACCTCTATCGCGAGGGCGAGCAGAAGCGCGGGGAGACTTCCCATCATCGTAAGAATCCCCAAGATCCCGAAAATCGCCGACAGGCTCCACAGAATAACGTCTACCTTGCGCACTGAATTCAGGCGGTAGAGCAATATATGATGTAGATGTTTGAGATCGGCTTCGAACACGGGCCGGTTGGTCAGAAGTCGTCTCAGAAATGCCAGAACGGTATCGAGGAGCGGGATGCTCAGGATTACAACAGCTCCCGCAGCCCGGTAAAAAACATCTTCGCCCGGGATGAGTGTCAGAAGCGATATCAGTCCGAAGAGCAGCCCGAGAAAGAGGCTCCCGGAATCACCCATCAGTATCTTCGCCGGCGGAAAATTATAGCGAAAAAACGCAATGACCGCACCGAGGATAACGAGCGACAGTGCAACAACCAGCGGTTGATCGAAGATGAAACCGGCAACGGTGAACGCCGTCCCCGCTATCAAGACGATGCCCGACGAGAGGCCGTCGATGCCGTCTATCAGATTGAATGATGTCGTAATTGCCAGTATCCAGACGGAAATCCCCATGGCAACAGGCACAGCAATGGCAAATGGAAGGCGCACGAGATCGAAATGATTGAGAAGCGCCAAACCTCCGGCGGATATAAAAATCGATACGATTATTTGCACGGAAAGCTTGTAAACATAGTGCAAGCTCCTTAGATCATCAATGATGCCGAGCATAAAAATGAGAAAACCGCTCGCGATCAACACCGGCAGGAATGCTTTGTAGTATGGATCGGGAGGCAGATGAAAGAGAAAAACAGGTATCAGGGTGAAGAGCACGGCGCCGATGATGGCAACGCCGCCGATGTGGGCGATATCGCGACTGTTGCGTCCATTGGGCTTCTCGCCGATTTTCCAGCGTACCGCTATCCCCTTAACAAAGGGAGTAAGGCAATAGCCGAAAACGAACGACAAAGCCAATGAAACGATTAGTCCGACAATCGTCAAGGGACACCCCTTTGATATGTATCGCGTAAAGAATCAGTTATTTATAAAACCTTGTCAAGGACGAGTTTATTAATTTGCATATTGAGAGCCTTGTCAAGGACGAGCAAAAAAATTCACAAGGATGTAATTAAACGCAACGGTCCGGACAATGCAACTGAAAAAGATTACCGTTTGCCGGAGAAACCGAGCAGCGGCCTCACTATCCCCTTGATTTCTTCGACCGACAGAGCCCTGGTGAACAGGAGCAATGCCGCGAAAACGGCCGTTATCACTGCGGCGTGAATCAGCGTCAGGATAAGAGCGGCAGGCTCTTCAATGAAGTTGCGGTGAGCAAGAATAACGACCCCTGCCGCGATCGCGGTCTTGAGCACCGTCGTGAAATCCCCCGATCGCCAGAAGCGCGGCATCACACGCGACACGCTCCACAGGCCGAGCACTTCGATAGGCAGGTATGAAACGAGCGTCGATACCACGGCGCCCTGTGCTCCCCATCGAGGTATGAGAATCATGTTCAATATGAAATTGAGAATTGCCCCGGTCAGTGTCAGTCGCGCGTACATTCCGGCCTTTTCGGCGGCAATCAATCCCGGCAGAATGGCGGCGCCGATGCTTCTCATAACGATAAGTGGAATGAAAAGTACGAGAAGATCGGACGATGCAGTGAACTTATCTCCGAAAAATCCTACAACGAGCGGTTTCGCGAGACAGGAAAATACCGCCACGACGGCCGCCGAGTAAAAAATCGACCTTCTGATGGAACTGTGCACGAGATCAGAGCAGCGATTCCGGTCGCCCGCGGCGTAGGCGGCCGCGAGGGCGGGCCTGAGCGTCATAATGAGAGCAAATGTCGGAAACAGGGACGCTTCAACGACATTGCGGGCGACGGAGTAAATACCCACCGTTGTCGCACCCTCGAAGTAGCCGAGCATCAGCCGATCGAGAAGCGAGTATATGGTCACAGAGGCGCCGCTTATCGCGAGCGGCGCGCTGAGCCGAAAGAGTCTTCGCATGACGGAGTCTTCGCCGCCCTGTGTCTCCCCGCTGCGACCCGCGCCGAGCAGCAGCGTCATGACGACGATACCGGGCAGCAGCGCCGATAGTATGATGGCCCCCAGAACCCCCGTCTCGCCGAGGGCCAGAACGGCGGCGGTCAGAACGAGGCCGACCCTGAGAACCAGCATCGCGCTTCTCATGAGAAAAAGAAAACGAAATTTCTTGAGACCGAGTATCAGCAGCGCGGCGAGCTCATTGAAACTCACGGCGAATATAAGAAGGCCGCTGAGGCGAAAGAGCGGCACGAGCGCCGGCTCCTTGAAGAAACCAGCGAGCTGCACAGCGAAAAAGGTTGCGCAGAGGGACGCCGGAACGGTAAACGCGAGACGCAGCAGAACACCGCTGCGAACAAGCCGTGGAATCAGCCGGGGAGCGGAGACTTGATACTCCGAAGCCAGTTTCGAAGCGGCGCCGTCGACGCCGAATTTGCCGACTATGAGGAACACGGTCGCGAGCGCATTGGTCCAGCTGATGAGTCCCGCCACCCGAGGTCCCATCCATCGCGCGATTATCAATGACGAGATGAAGATGCTGAGAAGGGGAACCGCCGTGGCGCCGAAAGTCCAGAAGTACCCGGTGGTGAGAGACCCCTTTTCAGACTGCTGATACTTCATAGGGGAATCAGGGAAAATGCTTTTCCAGAACATCGGCGATTCGTCCGGCGGTGCGCCCGTCCCAGAGGGGAGGAATGCCGTGCTCCACCGCGGAACCTCTCAAAACCCGATCGGCCTCGGCTATGATCTTATCCCGTGCCGTCCCGACGAGAACATTGGTGCCGACGTCGATCGTTATCGGACGCTCGGTGTTGTGTCTCACCGTGAGGCAGGGAACGCCGAGGACCGTCGTTTCTTCCTGGATGCCCCCCGAATCGGTTATTACTATCTTCGCGGATTTCATCGCCCTGATGAAATCGAGGTAGCCGATGGGATCGATGAGTTTCAGTCCGGCAGTGTTATAGACATCTCCGTATGATTCGATCATTTTCCTCGTTCGCGGATGAACGGGAAAGACTACCTTCAGCGACTTCGAGATTTCTTCCAGGGCGTCCATGATTCCCTTGAAAACTTCCGGAACATCGACGTTCGAGGGCCGGTGCAGCGTCACGAGCGCATACCCGCCCTCTTCGAGATTCAGATCATCCATCACACTGGAAGCTTCCGCTTTTTCCAGATAAAACAAGAGGGAATCGATCATGATGTTGCCGACGAAGAATATCCTGTCTTCCGATACTCCCTCCCGCTTCAGATTTACCTCCGCTTCGGGGGATGTCGTAAAGCAATATTTTGATAAAATATCCGTTACCATTCTGTTTATCTCTTCGGGCATCTCGAGATCGAAGCTCCTGAGTCCCGCTTCCACGTGAGCGACGGGAACGAGGAGTTTTGAAGCGACGATGGAACACGCGAGAGTGGAATTCACGTCTCCCACGACGATAACGAGATCGGGACCCTCACCGCGCACGATCTCCTCGAACGCGACCATGATCTTTCCCGTCTGTTCGGCGTGCGATCCGGATCCTACACCGAGATACATATCGGGCTCGGGGAGCTCGAGATCCTCGAAAAAGACCTTCGACATATTGCTGTCGTAATGCTGTCCGGTATGCACCAGCGCCGGCTCGACCTTGTTGCGTTTCCTGAACTCCCTGATCAGCGGAGCAGCCTTCATGAAGTTGGGCCGTGCACCAACAACCACTATCGCCTTCACGTTGCATCCTTCCTTTTGCGGGCGGTACGTATACGATCTGCATAGAGCTTCTTGTAGTATCTCTTGAACATACCATCCTTTATCGACTTCCACCAGTTCTCGTTGCGATTGTACCATCTGACGGTCTTCTCGAGGCCCTTATCGAAGCCGAAACGCGTGCTCCAGCCGAGTGCCCTGAGCTTCCTCGAATCGAGCGCATAACGCCTGTCATGTCCGGGACGATCCGTTACGAATGTGAGCAGGCTTGGATCGGCGCCCACGAGCTCTATTATCATCTTTGCGATATCCTTGTTTTCATGTTCCTCATCCGCACCGATGTTGTACGTTTCTCCGATTTTTCCTTTTCGTCCGACGAGTTCGATGGCCCTGCAGTTGTCCTCGACGAATATCCAGTCCCGCACATTCCTTCCGTCACCATAGAGCGGCAATGGTTTTCCCTCGATCGCGTTCGTGATAAAGAGCGGAATGAATTTCTCGGGATGCTGGTACGGGCCGTAGTTGTTGGAGCTCCTCGTGATAATTACCGGCAAATCGTACGTCTTGTGAAACGAGCGCGCAATGAGGTCCGCACCCGATTTGCTGGCGGAGTACGGACTGTTGGGCAGGAGCGGATCGCTCTCGCGAAACTTGCCCCTGCGGACACTCCCGTACACCTCGTCCGTGGAGATTTGCACGAATCGGGAAACGCCGTGCTTTAGAGTCTTCTGCAGCAGGACATACGTGCCGACGACATCGGTTTTCACGAAATCCCCCGCTTCGAGGATTGACCGGTCGACATGCGTCTCGGCCGCAAAGTTGTAAATGATGTCCGTGCCGGGCATCAGCTCATCGAGCAAACGGGAGTTGCGTATGTCGCCCTTAACAAATGTGAGCTCTTTTCGTGCAAGCAGATCCTGCAAATTTTCGAGGTTCCCGGCATATGTCAGCTTGTCGAGAATCGTAATCTTGATATTTCTTTTTCTCCGCAAAAGGAGTCTGACGAAATTCGATCCGATAAATCCCGCCCCACCGGTGATCAATACTTTCTTCATGCGAAACTTCGTCTCCCTTCTTTCCCCTCCTGTGATACCTGGCATACGGCCCGCTAGAGCGCTTACCGTCCGAACGAGTGATACCTGAATCCGAGTTCTCTCATTACCTCCGGTTTGTAGATATTGCGGCAATCGAACACGATCGGCTCGCGCAGGAGTTCCTTGATCTTATCGAGATCGAGAACCCTGAATTCATTCCACTCGGTGACGATGATCAGCGCGTCGGCTCCCTCGATTGCCGAGTATGAATCTTCAAAGAATGTGATTTTCGATCCGAAGTGCTCTTTGGCTTTCTCCATCGCCGCCGGGTCGTAGGTTTTAATGTATGTGCCCTCTTCAAGGAGACGGCCGATAACGTGAAGCGCGGGGGCCTCTCTGATATCATCCGTATTCGGCTTGAACGATAGTCCCAGCACCGCAATCGTTTTGCCCTGAAGATCGGGGATTTCACCGCGCAGTTTCTCCAGCAGCCTGTCGATCCGGCGGCTGTTCACATCTTGTGCCGCGCCGATGATCTTCAAGGAAGCATCGGCCTCCTTCGCCGTTTGCAGAATCGCCGCCACATCCTTCGGCAGGCATGAGCCGCCGTAGCCTATTCCTGCGTGAAGAAACTTCTGGCCTATCCTCCGATCGAGCCCGATAGCCTTCGCGACCTCTCCGATATCGGCGCCGATCCGCTCGCAGAGATCCGCCATCTCGTTTATATACGATATTTTCATCGCGAGAAAGGCATTGCTCGCATATTTGATCAATTCCGCCGTTCTCACCGTCGTGAAAACGAGAGGAGTCTCGAGCAGATAGAGCGGGCGGTACACCTCACTCATGACCTGTCTCGCCCGTTCGCTCTCGACACCGATCACAACCCTGTTGGGACGCATGAAATCCTCTATCGCCGATCCTTCCCGCAAGAACTCGGGATTCGAGACGCAGTCAAAGTCGAGCTTGGCGCTGCAATTCTTCCGAATGATTTCGCCTACCCGCTCGGACGTGCCGACGGGAACGGTGCTCTTCTGAACGATGACTTTGTAATCGTTGAGATGTTGTGCGACATCCTTCGCAACCTGAAATACGGCATCGAGGTCGCACGAACCGTCATTGCGCATCGGCGTGCCGACCGCTGAAAATATCACGATGGATTCACGAACCGCCTCGGCGAGATCGGTCGAAAAAACGAGCCTCCCCGCCGAGTGGTTCCGGCTGACGAGATCTTTGAGTCCCGGCTCGTATATTGGTATGATCCCTTTAGTAAGATCCTTGATCCGCTTGCTGTCGATATCAACGCAGATGACCTGCGTTCCGAAATCCGCGAAACATGCTCCGCTCACAAGTCCCACATACCCGGTTCCGACCATACAGATTCTATGCACGTATAACTCCCTTTTTCATGCGGTGGACGCTTCGAGGCGGCGCTTCCAGTACAATGCGAGATCGCCGAGCATCTGTTGCGTCGATATCGCCGCCTCCCAACCGGTATCGTAGCGCAGTCTCTCGTTTTTTCCTATCAGAACCGGCACATCGACCGGCCTCAGCAATTCGGGATCAGTCTCGACGGCGATGGAAACAGCAGCCTTCTCGATCAGCGTATCGAGGGCCGCCGAAATTTTCAATCCGGTTCCGGAACAAACGTTATAGACCCTGCCCTTTGTCCCTCTCTCGACAAGAAGACGATAGGCGCGGACGACATCGCGCACATCGAGGTAGTCGCGAACGACATCCGTATTCCCCACCCGCATTACCGGCTCTTTTGTTCCGGCCTTGATCTGGGCACACTGTCTCGCAAACGAAGGAAGCACAAAGCGAACCGTCTGCCCCGGCCCCGTGTGACTGAAGCTCCTCGTAACGACCACATCGAGATCGTACGCCTTGCAGTATTGAAGGGACAGCAGGGTCTGCGCCGTTTTGCTCACCGCGTACGGACTGACCGGGTCCACGCGCGTATCCTCGCCGAGCGGCATATCCTCCGGCCGTCGTTGACCGTATTCGTCACTCGAACCGACCGATAGTACTCTCGTCGGCGCGCCTCCCGCGCTCTGAGCGCTCGAGCACATTCTCACCGCCTCGAGCAGATGCAGCGTTCCGAAAATGTTCACTTCGAGCGTTGCTATCGGATCCTTGAACGATTCTGCGGCCGAGCTCTGAGCGGCAAGATGAAAAATCGCCTGCGGTTGGATTTCGCACACGAGATCTTTCACAGCATGCGAGTCCCGCAGATCACACGCGCGGTAGACGGCGTTCTTGGGGAACTCGAGAGCGGGAAATACCTCGGCCGGACCGCTCCCCTCCAACATATCGCAGGGCAGAGACGTGCATATATCGGTAGCGAATACCTCGTATCCGGCCCCGGCGAGCTCATTGAGCAGAAACCGGCCGACAAAACCACACGCCCCCGTTACTAATGCCCGTTTGGGTGTCATCATAGTTTTCTACAACCGGTGCGGCCACTTTCTCCAGAATTCGAGGAGGTCGGAGAGTGTTTTTTCCATCGGTATTTCGGGCTTCCAACCGGTGTCTTTGTTGAAAGCGCTGTTATCGCCTTCAAGCACGGGAACATCGCTCGGCCTGAGACGCTCGGGATCCGCCTCGATCTCGACATCGACACCAGTGAGCTCGATAAGCTTGTCGAGAATCTCGCGTATCCGGTAACTCCTGCCGGAGCAGATATTATAGACGGCACCCGGTTTTCCCTTCTCGAGCGCCAACCAGTAACCGCGCACCATGTCACGCACGTCTGTAAAATCACGCTTCGCCTCGAGGTTTCCGACGCGAATAACTGGTTTCCTCAGCCCCTTCTCTATGTCAACGAGCTGCTTGGCGAAATCCGAGCACACGAAGACAGATCCGCGCCGCGGCCCGGTGTGATTGAAGCCCCTCGTTCTCACGACATCCATCTTATAGCTCATGAAATACTGGTAACCGAGCATATCCTGGCTCACCTTGCTCACCGCATAGGGACTCAAGGGCCGCAGAGGATTCGTTTCCTTGATCGGGATCTCTTCCGGAAGTACCATACCGTACTCTTCACTCGAGCAGGCGATCTGGATGCGACAGGAGAGATTGATCTTACGAATTGCTTCGAAAACATTGAGCTGTCCGATCACATTTGTCATGAGTGACTCCGTAGGGGCCTTCCAGGATGTCGGAACGAAGCTCTGAGCCGCGAGGTGAAATATGTAATCCGGTTCGATCTCCTCTATGACATCCCTCGTCGATGTCGCATCCCGGAGATCGCACTCGAGAAGCTGCAAACTGTCCCAGATATGCTCGATATTTTCCGTACGGCTTCGCCAGCGTACAATTCCCCAGAGCTCGACATCATCCTTTTCGAGGCAGAGATCTGCGAGGTGACTCCCGGCAAACCCCGTGATCCCGGTAATGAGTACGCGCATTTCATTCCCCTTTGAAAAACCGCAAAGCCCACCCCGGGGGGCGGCGCTTCACTGATCACGCAACAAGATATATATTACAAGTCCAACGGTATATAAACGCAAAGTACATGAATTTTATAGGAAAAAGGTGCCTCGAGTCAACGCGAAATGGCCGCCGGCAAATCCACCGAAACTAGAATAGTAACTGGTAATTCCATCACAACTGGATAAGTCACCGATAAATCCACCACAACAATAGATACGACACGACGGTTGCGGTGAAGGTAAACGGTAGACCGATTTTCACAAACGTCCCGAAGGAAACCGCTCTCCCCTCCTTGCGCAGCATGCTGATCGCAACGATGTTCGCCGAAGCGCCGATCGGCGTGATATTCCCGCCGATACACGAACCGATGAGCGCGCCGAACGCGAAAAGCTCCACCGGCATACCGGTTTTGACGCCGAGGCCCATCACAACAGGCAAAACGGCCGTCACATAGGGTACGTTATCGATAAATGCCGAAACAAAGACCGAACCCCATACCACTATGGAATAGACGGCGAAGCTGTTTATGCCCGAAAAAGCATCAAACCGGCCGACGAGCGCATCGATAGCGCCGTTATATTCGAGCATGGCAACGAGCACGAAAACCGCTGCGAGAAATGCCGCGGTTCCATAATCAAGCCTCTTGACAAAAGCTGCGATTTCCCGGCGCTCGAAAGAGGCGTACCACGCGAGCCCCCCGATTCCTACGAGCATGCAGACCGCCCCGCCGAACCACATGAAATCAGGATCGACGAACGATGCAAGGGACAACAACACGATCATGATTACTAGCAATAACGAGGGAAATAGTGTTTTTACCGGCGACACGGGAATGCGATCCGGCTTTTGCCGGTACTTCTTGAGGAAATACCAGAGAACGGCAAAACTTGCAATTGCACCGGCTTGAACAAGCCAGAATATCCCTACAGGAAAACGAATCGAGTCGTTCTGTGTAATCAGACGAATCGCATCGCTCCGTGTATACCAGAAGAAATCCAGAAAGTTCATCTTGAGGCGGGCCGCGAGTATCATGCTCGGCGGATCCCCGATGAGCGTTGCCGAGCCCTGCAAATTTGAAGAGATCGCCAATCCGATGATAACGGTCGTCGGATTGACATTCGCCTTTTTCGCGAGCTGCAGCGCGACGGGGGCTACGATCAGCACCGTGGCCACATTTTCAATAAATGCAGATAGAAAAGACGTGAACGCAATGATATAGAGAAACGCAACGCCGAGGTTGGGACTCTTGTTGATTAGAATATCGGCTATCGTCTCGGGTACTTTTGAAATAATAAAGAGCTCGGCGAGAATCAACGATCCCAGGAATATGCCGATGACATTCCAGCTGATGCTCGTGAGAACCTCTTTGAATCCAATGGATCCGACAATGAGGGCAACGATGATGCCCGCCCAGGCGATGGCGGGCCGGTAGCGCCGCGATAGAATCAATCCGGCATAGACGGCGAGGAATATAATAACGCTTTTCCACATATAGAATTCTTAACGAGTTCAAAAGCCCGGCGGGATTCTTTCGCGCACGGCTCGACTCCTCCCGCTCCAAGTTCGGCTCGATCTCTTGACCGGGTCGAATCTACCCTCTCACCGGCTCCCCAAGTAATTTTCGCCTGCCCAGCCTGCTATCTCACCAGCTCGGAAAGAAATTTATTCCTGTCCAACTTACTATTTTACCAGCTCCGCAAGAATCTCCCTGGCGGCTTCGGCCGGCGAGGGCGCCTGTATGATCGGACGGCCGATGACGAGAAAATTCGATCCCGATTCGACCGCATTCTCCGGCGTCGCGATACGCTTCTGATCTCCCATATCGGCGCCTGCAGGTCTGATTCCGGGCGTGACGATAACGAAATCCCGGCCGAGCTCGGTTCTTATATCAGCCGCCTCCTGGACCGATGCCACGACACCATCGAGTCCGGCCTCCTTGGCCTGTCCGGCGAGCCGCAGAACGAGATCCCGCACATCTCCCTCGAGAGGAGCGATCAATTCGAGATCCTCTCTCGCAAGGCTCGTCAGTACCGTTACTCCCACGAGCAGCGGCCGGGGCATACCCAACCTTTCTGATTCGGTTCCGGCTTCAGCGGCAGCCGCCCGCATCATCTCTCTGCCACCGAGCGTATGGATCGTCATCATCTTCACGCCGAGGCCGCAGGCGACGCGAACGGCACCGGCAACCGTCGCGGGGATATCGTGCAACTTGAGATCGAGGAAGATGTCTGCTCCCATATCACTGAGCTGCCGGACCATATCGGGTCCCTCCGCAGTGAACAGCCGGCTTCCCACCTTGAATATCGTGACGGTTCCTTCGAGCGCTCTCACGAGCTCGAGAGCCCGCTCACGGCTCTCGACGTCGAGCGCAACGATGATTTCCGGTGTTTTCGCATCTTTTTCCATCGACATCCCCTATTCGTTAATCGTTTGCGGTATGCCTTCCTGCTGCAAATTGTCGACAATCCTCTCTGGGAGCCCATGATCGTAGAAGATCGCCGTTCCCACCTGCACGGCCGACGCTCCCGCCATGAAGAATTTCCGCGCATCTTCGATCGTCGATATCCCCCCAACCCCCACAACAGGTATATCGACGACGCGTGAGATCCTCCAGACCGCGTGCAGCGCAATAGGCAGGATCGCGGGGCCGCTGAGACCAGCCCCCACGCGGCGGAAAACGGGAGAGCGGGTGCTCGTATCGATATCCATACCGACAACGGTATTTATCGCAGTGATACCATCAGCCCCGGCTTCGGCCGCAGCCGCTGCGAGAACTCTGATATCGCCTATGTTCGGTGTGAGCTTGGCGAGAACGGCTCTCTCCCCCAACACATCCTTGGCGTGACCGATATAGTGCCTGAGCAGATCGGGATCGGTCCCTATGGCCATGCCCCCCCTTTCCACGTTCGGACAGGAGAGATTGATCTCAACCGCGTCGACGTTGTTCTGCTCGGCGGTGATATCGAGAAGCTGCACGTATTCCTCCCAGTCCTCTGCCGCAAGGCTCACCACCGGATTCCCGCCCGCATCGAGGAGTTGCTGCAACCTCTCCTTGAAAAAGCTCTCGGCGCCTACATTCTCCAGACCGACACTGTTAAGCAGACCCGCTGTCGTTTCCCAAAGCCTTCTTCCTTCGTTGCCGGCTCTCGGCCGAAGGGTGATTGTCTTCGTCACCACACCCCCCACCGCGGAGAGATCGATCAGTTCCGAATACTCCGTGCCGTACCCTGCTGGACCCGATGCGAGCAGAACCCTGTTTTTGAATGAGGTGGCCCCGAGCCGGAATTCGAGATCTCTTTTCGTCACGTCACCGTATCCTTCCAGTCACGATTGCCTTTCCCAATCCATCCAATCGCGATACTCTATCTATCACGTGAATCTTTCGGCCACAATAATCTTTATTGATGCCACATTCACGCTCAAAGATTATCACTCCACCCACTGCTTCCATGCGATTTTTCCCGCCCTGAAAACGGTGCCGTCGCTGCAAACCGCCTTGGGTGTGATGTGTCCCCCTTCGAAGATGGGCACGGTGCATCCCCTGCAGGCGCCGACACCACATGCCATGATGCTCTCGAGAGACGTTTCATGTTGCCCGAGTTGCTCACCAACGCGCTCGACGAGAGCCTCGACCATCCCCCTCGGACCGCACGAGTAGCAATAATCCTTCGGAATCTGTCCCTTGCTCAACAGCTCCTCGCAGAGCGCAACGACATCCCCGTGAAATCCTTTCGATCCATCCAGCGTGGCAAAATGTACCGTCGAAAATTCGGTTCCGATGAGTCCGGTGAGCAGTTCATCCTCGGCACTCGCTCCGTAGAGCAGATACGACTTTACCGGCCGGCCTTTCCTCCTCCAGAAGCGGCTCGCAAAGTGAATCGGCGCGAGCCCCGTTCCGCCGGCTACGAAAAGAGCGTTTTCATTCCCCGGATACGTAAAGGTTGTTCCTCCTAGCGGCCCGATCAAATCGACCGTCTCCCCGCTTTCCAAGCCGGCAATGAGCGACGAACCGGAACCTGCTACTTTCACAAGGAGTGCTATTTCCTCATCGGTGAGATCAAAAATGCTGTAGGGCCTTCGAAGAAGCGGAAAACGGTCATCGAGCAGTCTCACCGAAAGAAACTGCCCCGGCAAAGCCTCGGGGAAATGCCGGGGTCTCTCGAATTGTATGATATGGCATGAGGATGAGATGGATTCGTTCCTGATGACTTTCGCAAGGAAGCCACCTTTGGACTGTTCGCTCAATTTTCCTCCTTCTTCTCATCGGATTCGCCCTGTCTCCCCGCAGCCCCGGTACTGTCAGGAGCTGTTGGAAGAGAAAGAGTATCGGACACTCCCGAGCCCGATTGTTCCCGAGCCGCGGTGTCTCGCGACGATGGGAGAAGTGTGTCCGGCGCGCCCGAGCCCGATTGTTCCCGAGCAGCGCCTCTATCAGGCGGCATCCCGAGCGTGTCGGGTAACGTACTATCTCCCTCGAGAGGGTATCGCGTTTCTCTACGCACCCGTTCCCTTAGACCCACCGTATCGATAGTGGAAATCGTCGAATCCATCACGACGGAACCGGGTATCACCCGATTGATAGCCGATGAATCGGCCACCGCGCCTTCGATCAGAATGGTATCAGATGCGGCGTGAGAAGGACTCCCCATTCTCAAAACCGCCGCAGCGGTATCCGGAGACACCGAATCGGGAAAGATCTCTTCATGCCCGGGTTGCCGAGCGGCGGCCGACGAGTCAGCACGCGCTGAATCAACAGCTGCGGCTGCCGCTGCCTCCGCACGCGCCGAATCCATGAATGCCTCCATCTGCATCATGAGTTCGCTATCCCCGAGAATGCCGATTTCGGCGACCGCCCCCACCGCTTGGAAAGAGAGGGGAAAACGAGCCACTATCTCGCGATACGATTCGAGCGCCTTCTCACGATCGTTGAGTTTCTTGTGATAAATCCAGGCGATTGCATACGCCGCCAGGGGCGCGACACCGGTGCCCGGAAAACTGTCAATGACTGTCTGATAATTCTCGATTGCCAACTCGATTTCGTTCAGCCGTGTGAACTGAATCTCCGCGGCCAGAAACTTCTTCTCCGCTATTTGTTCGGATGAATTTCCCTCTCCGTTTGTTTTCTGCAACTCGATCAGGCGCTTGAGGCTGTTGCTCTTTTGAAGCGCTATTGATGCATATTCATAACTCGTCGCCTCACTGCCCACCCGGGCAAACGCTTCCTGCGCTTTGGCAAGAGAATCCATCTTTTCATGAAAGATCTCCCCCATTCGGTAGAATGCTTCCGCAGAGTAATTGGATTTAGGAAATTCCTTCGTTACCTGTTTATATGTATCGATCGTATTTTCGAGCGAGTCTGCACAGAGGTGCGCGCTGGCAGTACCGAGCAGGATAGGCGGTTTCTCATTTGTCTTGACCGATTCTTTAAGCAGACGATTGTAAATATCCATAGCTTCACTGCACCGTCCCGTTTCCGTATAGCACTTCGCGAGCCCCAGTGAGATATCGTAGTGCTCTTCCCAGGACAACCCCTTCCTGAGCAGCTTCTCATAGTTCAGGGCCGCCTCCTCCCATTGCTTGTTCGCGAAGAAAAGTTCGGCACTCTTGACTATTGCTTCATTTGAAAAATCCCTTGAAGCGCCCTCGGTTATATCGGCATAGAAAGCCAGCGCTTCCTCGTACTGTTCGAGTTCCCGATGTATGTCACCGGCCAACGACATCACTTCGAAACGGAGGTCGTGTTTCGGATAATCAGTGAGGAACTCTTCCGCATACGCGAGAGCCTGATTGTAATCCTTCTTTTCATAGTATGCCAAGGCAAGCCAATAGATCGAAGGCGCGACATATTTGCTCTCAGGAAAGTTCGTCGTTATCTCGACGAACTTCCTAATACCCTTGTCCAATTTCCCCTGCCGTATCAGAGCCTGACCCATCAGAAACATTGCATCATCGACCCATCGGCTATTCGGATAACTAACAACGACCTGCGCGCACTTTTTGATGACATCCGCGTATTTATCCTGGAGCGCCCTCTCCGAACCGCCTTTGGCCCGCGTCTCCTCTGCTTCGTTATAGATTTTTCGCGCGTTGTAGAGCGTATTGAAGTAAGCGCAAGAAAATACGAACAATAATAGCCAAGCGCCCACGGTCGCTTTCAGTATCACCTGCATTCTCGCTCGTTTCAAAACACGATTCCTCTTGCAAATAAGGTTATCATAAGGCCGAAGTTCACCCTGATGGGGGCGAGAAAAATACTCGCTCCCATTATTCTAATATAGCGCTCTGCCACTTGCCCTCAAGGAAAACCCCCTGGACCCTGCCGGTAAACTTCTTGCCTATGAGGTGGGAATTTCTGGATTTTGAACGTATGAGATTGCTTTCGTATACCCATTCCTCAGCCGTATCAACAACCACGAAATCAGCCGCTTCACCCTTACGGAGTCGTCCGCCGGGCAATCCCAGAACTTCCACCGGTTTCAGTGTCATGAGTTTTATAAGCTCAACAAGATCGATGGTGCCGCCGATCACAAGTTCGGTGTGAAGCTGCGCAAAAGCGGTCTCCAGCCCGATCATTCCTGGCGGAGCCTGGTCGAATTCGACTTCCTTGTCGATCACGTTATGTGGAGCATGATCGGTCGCTATGCAGTCTATCGTTCCATCCTGTATTGCGTGCCGGAGCGCCGCGAGGTCCTTCTTATTCCGCAGGGGCGGATTAATCTTGAGATTGCTGTCGAAACCGTTGAGGAGGGTGTCATCCATCGTCAGGTGGTGTGGAGTAACCTCGACGGTAACAGAAATCTCCTCGCGTTTCGCGCGCCTGATGAGATCAACGGCTCCCGCCGTTGATACGTGCGCGATATGGAGGCGCGCGCCGGTGAGCTTCGCCAGGCGGATATCCCTCGACACCGCGATCTCCTCTGAAGCCGCCGGGGCCCCTTTCAGCCCCAATCGGGTCGAAGTGAACCCTTCGTTCATCTGCGAATCCCTTACGAGCAAGGTGTCTTCGCAGTGCGCTATGACCGGTAGCTCGTGATAATCCGCATATTCGAGAGCTGCCCGCATTACTTGACTGTTCGTCACATATTTACCGTCGTCGCTGAGCGCTACAGCCCCCGCCGCTTTGAGAAAACCGTACTCGTTGATGACCTCACCCTCGAGACTCCGTGTAAGCGCCGCCACTACATGAACGCGACACTTGCCGCTCTCCTGGGCTTTTCTCTTGATAAATTCGATCACACTCGGTTCATCGATTACCGGATCAGTGTTCGCCATGCAAACTACCGAGGTAAAACCTCCCGCCGCCGCCGCCGCCGTGCCGGTAGCAATCGTTTCCTTCTCTTCATATCCCGGTTCCCTCAAATGCGTGTGGATATCGATGAATCCCGGCGCCAGGATGTACCCGGTGACGTCGAGAACGGGCAGCTCGGTTGAAACGCTTTTCTGCCAGACGATATCGGCAATCATTCCTTTCTCTACTAAAACGCAACCCGACCGCAAACGATCGAATTCGGGATCGACTATCCGTGCACCGGCTATCCAGAATTCGCGCTTATCTTTCCAAACGATCATCAGAACTCCTTACCGTTTCGCTATATTTCACTCTCGTCAATCTTGCCCCCAGCGATCAGGAAAAGTACCGCCATGCGCACGGCTACGCCGTTAGTCACTTGCTCCAGAATGACCGCCTTGTCCCCATCGGCGACTTCCTGACTGATCTCAACACCCCTGTTCATGGGACCGGGATGCATAATGATGCAGTGTTCGGGGGAATGTTCGAGTACCTCAGATGTAATTCCGTACACCTCGAAGTATTCCCGAAGGCTCGGGAAAAGCCTCGTTTGTTGTCTCTCGAGCTGAATTCTCAAGACCATTACCGCATCGGCCTGCGATATTGCACTTCTTAGGTGTTGTTCGATCAACACTTTTCCATCGCCGAGTTTTTCCACTTCCACCGGCATCATTGTCGGTGGACCGCATAAGGTCACTTCCACCCCCATTTTCGTCAGACCCCAGATATTCGACCTGGCAACCCTGCTATGCATGACATCACCGACAATCGTGATCCTCTTCCCCTCGAACGTCCCCCAATGCTGCCTGAGAGTCAAAATATCGAGCAGCGCCTGAGTGGGATGTTCGTGCTGCCCGTCTCCCGCGTTCACTATGGCTGCATCGAGAAATCTCGAAAGAAAGAGCGGTGCACCCGCCGATGAATGACGCATGACAACAACATCGATCTTCATCGCCTGAATATTCTCGGCGGTGTCCCGAAGACTCTCCCCCTTGACCACTGCGGATGTTGCTCTAGAAAAATTGACGGTATCCGCGCTCAAACGTTTTTCAGCCAGCTCGAAGCTGATCCTCGTCCTCGTGCTCGGCTCGAAGAACAGATTAACAATCGTCTTGCCTCTCAATGCGGGTACTTTCTTGATCGGCCTCTCGGAGATCTCCTTGAACGAATCGGCTGTATCGAGAATCAGCTTTATCTCATCCACCGCGAGCTCTTCGAGACCGATCAAGTTCTTCCGGTTGAACTGCACTTCTTACTTCCCCCCCTTCTTTGATTGCTTACGCTTCTTCAGAATGGACTTCGTTTTCCTTGCCGTTTTTTTCTTCGCACCCTTTGTTTTTATCTTCTTTGTCTTTGCTATCTTTTTCTTGATTTCCGTCTCGGATTTGCGCCCCGTGCGCTTCATCGTTTTATCTTCCTCGATCACCTCATCGATCACGTCACAGAGCACCACCTTTTCGTCATCGTCCGTTTCCTTGAGCAGGACTTCTACTGTTTCCTTGCTCGACGTCGGAACGTTCTTACCGACAAAATCGGCTCGGATCGGGAACTCGCGGTGCCCCCGGTCAACCAGAACGGCGAGCTGGATCGCCTTGGGCCTTCCGAAATCTATCATTTCGTCGAGCGCGGCACGAACCGTCCTGCCGGTGAAGAGAACATCGTCGACGAGCACGACCGTCGAGTCGTTGATGTCCTCGTTTATCTCTGTCTGTCCGACGACGGGACTCGTCGAAATCATCTGGAGATCGTCCCGGTACAATGTTATATCGAGGGCGCCGACCGGAATCGTGACTCCTTCGAACTTTTCAATCGCCCGAGCGATCCGCTCTGCGAGGGGCACACCACGTTTCCTGATGCCGACAAGGATCAGGTTTTCCACCCCCTTGTTCTTTTCAACGATCTCGTGAGCTATTCTCATGATGGTTCGCCGGATCTGATTGGCATCCATGACAATTGCTTTCCTGATTATTATCAAGAAGGTGCCTCCTCACATGCTTAACATGACATTTCCGGGCAAAAAAAACCCTACCGCGCCGAGACAGGATAGGCAGGAAATCATTCGTTGTTACGCCTTTCCTGGCCTCCCGGGCCAGATTAAAAGGTTACATTTCGACCATCGTAAAACAAAATCGCTCCTGTTGCAAGATATTTTTCGCACGCAACCGCCGAGAGGTGAAAAAAGTGCAAGAAATACTGATAACTGCAAGCAGATTACGGTCTAGGAACTAGTATGCATTATTTTCTACCCGTAGATCACTTCATTCTCTCTGCCTGAATTGCTTCATGTGCTCTTTCCCGAGCTGCCGCTCAGCCTCTAGCATATTATGCCCTGCGCACAGTAATCGCAGATTATCCGCCGTATTGGCGCCGCCCTTGGCAAAGGGAACGATATGATCTATCTGAAGATAATTGTCTTCCGGACACCGCTTCCCATTAGTACCCA
>CBDUQN010000064.1:0-18000 GCA_965369375.1 uncultured bacterium
TGTCCGTCATTTGCACTGCAGCGCTCACAACCGGTTTCGTGAGCATGAAATCGGATCTCGAAGCTTCCTGTGTCGTCAGGACACCCATAAGGAGCACAATGTCGACCGACGCATCATTAAGCGCGTTCTGGATCGTCTTTCTCATCAAATCCGGACTCCACTTCGCATCGAAGGCCGGATCCTCCTTGAATCGCACAACCGTTTCACGAGGCAAAAGCAGCTGCAGCTCGGCTTCCACCAGACCGGCCATATCCTCATGTGACGGTCCGTCCCTGACAACGGCTACAGTGACTTCGCGGGAGGCACTATCGGCTGGAACGTTCAGAAAGCATGCGACGACGCCCATTACAATCCACAAAGTTAATAAAATTCTTTTCGTTATCGGCATTTCCAGCTCCTTTTAGCTAGAAGTCAAAAATCTTATTAATTAAGTAAGTTTCCGGATTATACAGGAATGAATGTTCGGCGTCCACTAGAACGACACACCGAACATGAACTTCAATCTCCGGTATTTAACCTCATCCGTTCCCGGTTCGCCCAGCAACTGATCGTCCATGTTCGCAATCGAGAAATCCACTATCGATTCGACGATATCGTTTCCGAACGAATATCCCAAGCCCAGAGTAAAGTTGATGTCATAAAAAGTGAACGTGCTCCCCGCTGTTAGATGGTAAATATCCCAGCTCGTAATGGCGAGTTTCGTTTCCGAACCGCTAATATAGGCGGAAAAATCGGTCGTGAATCCACCATACACCGATACATCTTCATTGAATTTATAATCCACACCGATACCGATATTAAATACTTGATCGAGCTCATGGCTGTAGTCGATCGATATCGTATCCCCCGTCGACTGAGCAACGAAATCCTCGATTACCATCGCATCGAACTTTTTAACCCTGTTGAACCACTCCACCGTGAGGTGAACGGTTGTTGTATTATATCCATATGAAGTGCCGAGAGCGATTGATATCGGTGTGCGGTAATAGGCAGGGATGTCTTCCTGAAAGTTGGCCGCAAGCTCGTAATCCGGTGTATCGTCACCATCGAGATCTAACCCGAAAGACGACGCATTGACGAATGACGAACCGCTCCCGAACAGGCTGACGCTCGGTGTCGTCACCGTCAATCCAAGAACGAGACGCTTGATGTTTGTGGTAATGCCCACCTTCCACAAGAGACGGACGTTCCAGAACCTTTCTTCACCGAGGATAATCGTCGTGGCCGGCAAGCCGGTGTCGGGCACTACCTGCCCTATCGTCTGATAGCGCCTGCGCTGGCTTCGATAGGCGATAAAAGTCGATATGCCGACCCGCGTCCTCTCGCCGCGCGAAGCCGCCCACGTGACACCACCCCAATCTTCCCCTACGTATTGATATCCTATAAATTCACCGGCGAAATCCTCCACGTACAGTCCGCTTGGAAGGGAAACCTGAGAAACGATACTTTTTGCCTCGATCTCTGCTTTGAATTTCTGCCTGTTGAGGTATGAAATCGCCAATTGATGGTCACGCAATCCTCCAAACGGTATCCGCACGGCGAATATGCTCGGTGCGGTACCGGTTTCGAGGGAATTGATGCCGACATTGTCATATCTTCCCGTATTTATCTTAATGTTCTCGAACATCAGAACCTCGGTGCTGATAACGAGTGATGAATCCATTGTCGGGACGATCGCAGCCGGATTGTAGTATGTGGCGCTCAAATCCTTGATGCTCCCCACCACGGCGCCACCGAGCAGATTGGCCCTGGTGCCGTACTGGTGATTCCAGTAATGGGAATCCTGCGCCGAGGCGTTGCCACTCAATGCTGCAAGCGTGATGGAAAGGATCATTAATAGCGCACACGCATGTTTAAAAGCGGATCTGACCATGGCTCTATAGTAATAATTCCCGAGAATCCTTGTCCATAGTTTAAATCGGCTCTGCGCCTTTCAAAGCCTCCGACAGCGCGGCGCGCGCGAGGAGCCTCGTGGAATCGAGCGTCGGAAGGGGGCAGTCGCCGGGATCGACGAGCAGCGGGATCTCCGTGCAGCCGAGAACGACCGAGTCGCACCCCCGTGCTTTCAGTCCCCCGATCACCTCGTTGAAGTAAGCCCGAGATTTCTCGGTGAAGATGCCGTTGACGAGCTCCGAAAAAATGATGGTATTTATCTTCTCCCGGTCCGCTTCACCGGGGATTTCATGCAACACCCCGTACTTCTTTAGCGCATCAGGATAAACCGGGCCCGTCATCAGAAACTTCGTGCCCGTAATCCCGAGCTTCTCGAATCCCTTCTCGACCGCTTCCTGCGCGACGGCTTCGGCGATGTGCAGCCAGGGAATCGGAGATTTCTCTATAACGAGGTCGTACGCCTCATGTATCGTGTTGTCGGGACTGATTGCAAATTCCGCCCCAGCTTCGGCGAGAATGCGGGCGGAACCGATCATCAAACCGGCGATCTTCTCCCAGTTCCTTGTGTTTATATAAGGCGTGTAATCCCCCAACGGGAAGGTATGCATCGTTATCTCGGGATGCATATGCTCACCCATAACGGCTGGAGCTTCGCCGCATATCGTCCTATAGCAGAGGGCGGCGCCTTCGGCGCTGCAGCCGACGATCCCAATGTGTTTCGCATTCATACGAATCCTCCCGACTCGATTGGGAACATTTCGATCTATTGAAGATGACGTGGAATCCTTATCAAACGCTACTGCTTCAGCTCGAATGCAATGTACCCCGATCTTCGCACCTCGCCTGCATGTTCCGAAGCTCCTTTCGATTGCGCCGGCGGTCCCCCAGATCGCCCCGGCTTCCTTTCACCGAGATAGAAATCGATTTCCATCCGGCGCTTATCCGGATAATACATGGCATGCCAGAGCGTCCGCGCGAAGACATTCGTCCCGTGTGGTGCTGCATGGGTCAACGAGATACACCGGCTCGTCTCCCTGATGAATGTGTCATCGAACTTCGCGTCGAAGCGATCGATACGATCGCTGACCGCCCGGTATCGCACGAAATAATTTCTCTGGGCGATATCGGCCGGGAGCTTGTTCAAATCCTTGTACCGGTGATACAGAAAATTCGTGGTTACAATAGGTTTTTCGCTCCCCTCTATCACATAACCGGTGTTCATGCTCGGAGAATTTTCCCAGATGAACGACCGTCCAGAGCGGTCGGCAATTATGTAATGATTCGGTGCAAAATTATAGTAGAGCTTCGCTCCACGCAGCGCCAGCTTCGCCTCCCGCACATCGGCACAGGTATCGAGAAGGAATCTCACGAGTTGAATTTCGTTGAATCCCGCCCTCGGTCCCGGCGTCGCATTGATTCCGAGGTCGGCGGCCACATCGTCATCGGCGAGCAGCGCGACGGTCAGACCCTCGGAATTGATCCCGTCACAGGCGCCGCCGAGAAGATCAAAGCAGCAGACGACAAGCGAAGCATATCCTTTGTCGGGGTACATCTCGATAATATAGGGTCTCGCGCACGCGGGGAGCTCTCCGGTACGGGGCTCTGCGCCGTAAAAGGTGCCGGTTGTGAAGTCGAAGTTTCTGCTCATCACACCGGCGCTGTCGGCGGTCGCCGCAGGAGGATAGTACACAACGCTGCAGTTGGAGATGGGGATCCCGTAATACAGACCGGCGAAGTTCAAGGTATTACTGCTCAATTCCTTTCCGTACAGCGCGGCTACTCCCCGCATTCGATCGATGTGCATCGGGTAATATTCCTTGAAATACTTGATCTGTTCGTAGGTGGCACGCGTGTTGGGATAGCGTATCGGGCGGGATTCGTGGCGCTTTCGGGCTATTTCGGCGAGCTTTTTGCCGATGCCGAAGTTAGAGCCACGAAAGAAGAGATGGCGGACGAGCATAAAATCATCGGCGCCGCCGGCTACGACCGTCTCCCTGAATTCCAACGGGCTACGATCGCTTGCGCGCTCGTCGTCCGGCGATCCGCAGGATGCAATCGCAATAATTACCGATGCAAAGAGTAACGGAGATCTGAACCGCAGCATATTATTCTATTCGGTTCTTGCGGGAAAATCCTCCATCATCATACCGATGGCTTTTTTTATTCTATCACCGGCCATCTTGACCGGCATCTCACCGTACGCTTCGGCCTCCGCGGAACCGTACCAGACCACCTGCTTCGTCTGGGAGTCAAAGACAAAGATAAATATCGTGCCTTCTTCCCACTGGCGTTTCTTCTTCTTTTCCGATTCCGGCAGCTCCATATGGTAATCGGGAGAGTAGAGACCGTCATACTTCTCCTCTATTACATCCTCATCGATGTCCTCGATGGAAGCGTAGTAGTTGATAAACAGATCCGGTTTCATATTGTCCTGTCTGTACCCGCGCTCGAAAAGCCTGCCCGAGATTGTGGCTTTCACGTGACTCTCGAAGCGCGGATCATCGAGTTTTTCCTTTCCCGTGAGGGCACTCGCTCCAGGCAGCCATGTCCATGTTTTGTACTGATTGAAATCGAGCTCATCGTCGTACTGAACATCGACAATTATGGGCGAATCGTAAACGATCTGCGCCTTCTTGGCGGGCGACGAGCATCCGGCAACAAGTACCAGAAGAAGGGCAAACACCAGAAAACGATAGCCTGACATGTAATACCTCCCATACTTCGGATTATCCGGCAAATTAATTAAAATCGAGTGGCACCATTATACCAATGCCAAACTGAAAGCAGCTGTTTCTCACATCGCGGTATCTCGTTGTATTATCGATCGTGGTCAGCCCAACCCCCCAGCGCGCGTCGAATACCCACTCCGCGTATGAAGTCGGGATCCGCACGCCGATTCCAATGAGTATTCCGGCCTCGGAAGATTTAATGATATTCGAGATGTCCCTCCTCTGATCGACTTCCACATTGTCCACACTATTGTCCTCGTACCGGACTTCGGCCTTGCCCTGAAAGCGGGTCTCGGCAAATAAATTGAAGGCAAACGTCGCCCCCACGAGCGCCTCGAGGATGATATTGTACTCGGCCGGGAACGAAAATACGGCAAGGATTGGAAATTCGATATAGTCGAGCGATGCGGTCAATGTGCCGTTGATATCGGCTGGACGATAGATTTCGCCGGGATATTCTACAAGCATATCACCAACGACAGTTCCTTTGCCGCCCTTCTGCGTGTAGAGCGCATCGAGCTCGATGGCAAAATGTTCCGTGATGTTCCGTTTGACCATCAAACCCCCGGAAAAACCCCAATTGTAATCGCCGAGAGCGCCGGCGACACGCAAATCCTCAAAATCGATAAAAATACCGACTTCATCGCCGCGTAATCTGGCGCCATTGGCGGCGGCTCTCACACCGATCTCCCACTTCTTGGCGGCAAAGCCGGTGCCGGCCGTCATGGCAACGAGTAGTAGCGATATAATGACAATTCTTACTGCAGAAAACCTCATGCTCATCTCCTTCAATTCAAAGGCTCTGTGTGGTTTTCGAAAGACCTTCGTTTCTTATATCATACGATGCTGTTCGCAGTCAAGATAACGCACGACAGCGGTAAATGCCAAGTCAAATGTCTTTCAATTGCTCCACTCTCACGAGCGAACCGTCGCTGAACGCTCGGAGGACCCTTGGATCACCTTCGATACGGCCGAATACGTTTACCGGGCTCGCCGCGCGGGGTCTATCATCGGTGCTCGCCGGCGTGGGACCGAAGAAAACGCAAAAGGCCTTTCCCGGCGGCCAGTATCCGAGCTCGCCGACCTCGACATCCGCTCCGGCATCGGATTCCAGGTCGATCTCCGCGGGGATATCGAAGTATATCTCGTCGCCCCACGTATTTACACGCGACTCGAACGGCAACGCATCCCATACCTTCCGCGCCGTCTCCGTATCTTCCAATGCTCCGACAAGCGTGACACCTTCGACAATAATTCTGACCTTTTTCACCTTCTGTTCAACCCCCGATTTTTGATATGACGAATTTCTTGACCTCTTCGAAATCGGGCTCGATCAAAGTTTCTTCGGAAAGGCCAATGATATCGCCGGACGCATCTATGAATGCAATGAGCGGGCGTCCGTATTGCAGCGCGAGTGTCACCTCGCTCGCCGTCCCGGTTCCGCCGGGGAGCGCGATGATGACAGTGGAAGAGAGAACATTGATGTGGTTTCGAGACATCGGCTCCGTGCCGCTCGTGCCGCTCAATGGAAGGTGAGTGTATACGGCGATATCGACCCACCGGTTGGGATACCCTGCCCTGGGCGCATACCTGTCGTTTATCCGATCGCCCGGGATAACACCGATAACGACTCCCCGCCGCCCTGGAGCCTCTGCAAAGGCCCTGCTCACACTCTCCATGACACCACCACCACCGCCGGTAAGCAGATGAACGTTCTGTGTCGCCAGCCAAGCGCCGACAAGGGAAGCGCGCTCGGCATGAGGATCACTTCCCGAACCGATCACCCCGACTATGGGAAGTCTCCGCAAATCGTTCATGCCACCTCGTTCACCTTCCACGTCTTGTCGACCCACAGCTTTATGATTTCCACATCGGGGAATTGTTCCTCTAATGCGACACGCGCCTTTTCGAGCTGCACGGCCTGCTCGTCGCGCGATGCGGGATTGCCCGCGCAATCGTAATGTCCGACTATCGCAATTCCGACCGAACCGTGTTTCTCGACCGATATCGTGATCCGCTCTATGATCGAATCGACAGCATGAGGATCATTCCGCTCCGCAAGTATTCTGTTCGGTCCGGGTTCTGTGATGACATCGACAAAACCCGCGTCAAAACGCTTTTTCAGATATGAAATCACCTGGAGCTGGACCCTCCCATCCATGCAATTGACCGCCGTGCAAAATTTCATGATGCTCCTGTCTGCTGTAAAATCCTATGAACGATCGTACGGCTCATCCTCCTCGAGCTGCTTGCCCATGTTGACGATATCATCATCCATATAGCCGATACTCTTATAAAAGGCTATGACATCCTTGCGCTGCGCCCTCACCTGCAGATTGATCTTCGGGCATCCGATCGACTCGAGTTTCCGCTCCGCTTCCTCCATCATCCGCGTCGCTATGCCCTTGCGCCTGTATCGGGGCGCGACGGCGAGATAGTTGATCCACCCCCTGTGACCCTCGTAGCCGGCCATACAAGTTGCAACGATGCTTCCACCGAGCTCGGCGATGAGAAACAACTCCGGATCGACTTCGAGCTTTCTCTCGATGTCCTTCTCGGGATTGTTCCAGGGAACAACGAGATCGCACTCATACCAGAGATCGATGACAGCCAGTTTATCCTCTCTTCGATATGAACGGATTACGAGATCGTCCGTTGAAAATGACTCCGTCATCATCTTTCTAGTTTATACGCTATAATCCTGTTGTCAAAGAATGTCGGCACCAAGAGGAGATTTTCTTCAATGACGTACTCGAAGTTAGCGCAATTGATCTCGGGCGGTGTCGTATCGAGGATCTTCTCTTTGCGGCTATCGGGTGTGATCCGATAGAGCCTTCCCTCCCAGTGCGAGACGAGAAAGTTGCCTTCCCCGTCGGTCTCAACCCCGTCGATAATGCCTGCGCCGAGCGTGATTATCGTATTGATCTCCTTGGTCGTAAGATCGACCGCCTTGAGACTGCCGTCACCGTTGTTGCCGACGATGAGCTTGCCCTGATGGACGTGAAGACCGTTCGGACGGGCGATTTCTCCGCCGACGAGCCATTCCTCGAATGCGCCGCTCGAGAATTTATAGATAGCACCCTTCCCGGAGTCGGAGATATAGATGCTGCCGTCAGGATCTATCGCGAGGTCATTCAAGAAGACCGGCTGTGGAGGGCTGTGTCTACCGAGAATCTTAGCCTCGGTGATATCGATCTCGACGAGGCTCCTCCGCTCCGCCACGTAGAGCCTGTCACCACTGATCGCCATTCCGACCGGATTGAATAGCCCCGCGAGCCACTGCGCTTCATCTATCGCTCCGTCGAGAGACATCTTCGATATGGCCTGCATTCCGACGGGGCCGCTCCGCGTATAGACATCGTAATTTGTTACATAGATGACCTTGTTGGACGGATCATAAACGACAGTTTCCGGTGTCCGTAGCTCCTTAGCCGATTCCCACAACTTATGCATCTGTTCATGCTGGAATACGGCGTTGGCATCCTGGCACATAAATCCCCAGCCGCCGAACGACTCGGCAACCATAAACAGCAATTCGTTCTCACCTTTCTTCAAAGGCAGATAGAGCGCGTCATGCAACCCGATAATCCCGAGGAAGGAGGGGTCTCTTTGCTGGTATGCGCTCTCACCGACGAATCGAATATCGCCGTTGAGAAATACGACGACTGCATCGCTATACCCGAATGCGTATTTCGCCGGTCCTCCCTTTTCTGAATGAATCGTTGTTTTCGCCAGAACGAGATCCGGTTCCCTCCCGTTCCGTTCGAAGTGCCGCGACACATTGACGAGACCGGTTGCATCACTCGTTACATCCAGCCATTGAGTCTGTTCGAGCACACTCGCATCCGGATACCGCTCGGTATCGATCTCGCTCAGCTTGAACGGCTGGGAGAGTAGCCACCCGGTGACGAGTCCGGGAGGTGTATCGGTCTCGGGGGGCGGATTGAAATGAATCGTATTATCAGCACGGTACGAAAAATTTGAAAAGTACGCCGTTGTGCCCCGGGGACCGGAGACTCCTATCGTGCCCCTGCTGACACCGTGTCTGAGGTCGGTAATCGTCAGTGCCGGCTGATCGCTTTCGCCGATGTACATACGGGCCTGCGTGCCGGAAACTTCCAGCTTGATATGGAACCACTCGTTATCCGGCAAATCGGTGCCTGCCGTGTACCCCTCCCCGTTGAAGAGCTGCCAGCAACCGATTCTTTTGAAAACCGGCTCATACTGCACGGCGTCCGGGTAGAGGCCCGCACGATGCGGGCGGACATACACATGCTCATAGTCCTCCTGCGTCTGCATACGGAAAATGATTCCGGGGTATGAGCGTGAACCGTCAACGGCGACATCTACCTCGATGACGCCGTTTTCGAATTCCACACCCTCGAGATATGCCATGCCGGTGAGCGCCGTGCGCCCCAGGTGTTCCGTAACCGCGGCGTTTCCCAGGACCCATCGATCCGATTCGAACTCGATGGCTTCATTTTGAGAAAATACCGGCGACGACGGCAAAAAGATCGAGCAACAGACAGAGAGAAAAGCAATAGCGGAACCTCGCTTGCGCGATATCATAACCGGGCCTCCTTTTCACACAGTGCAACCATATCGGCTTTCGCTCTGAGCGTAACGAAAATGGCCGTTGTAGATACCCACTGGCAAACCCGTGGAACTCCGCCCTGCGGATTAGTAGAATGCACACAATCACCTGTCATCTCCTAGGTATACGGAAAACTTCCCTCACATTGTTGCATTCCTTATCTGCGCTTCAAGGTCAATAATTATTTACCTCGGTCAAATAGCGGTAAAGCGGTTCGAGGAGCAGGTAATCGTCTGTAACTACCTCGACGAGCTTCGATGAAAAGAGGGTTCGATCGATCTCGCGCTCGCAGACGAGATAAAAGCTCTTTCGCTGATACCATTCCTGGATCTCATCCGTATGATCGCTCCTGAATAAGCGCTTGTACTTCTCTCCTCCGAGAACGAACCGATCTTGCTTTCCATAGAACGCTATCGCCTTCAAGAATTATTGCGGATTCCCGTCAATTTGTTCTCTCAGCTGATCCATGGTGCTTCTCGAAGCGCTGTAGTACCCCATGCCGTACCGGTACGCATCGGGAGTGAGCTCGAAGAAATAGGCGGGAGAATCCTTCCAATCTCCGACCCTTCGCTTGAATCCGAGCCACGTCCTGTCCTTGAAGAGGGATTTGTCCTTCGAAAATCTCGTATCGCGATGAATGCGCGAGATCGTCTTGTTGACCGCCGGACGCACTTCGAGCCGGGGATCGATCGATGACACGGTCCTGCCCAGGTCGACCGCGAGCGCCCTGAATGGGTTCAGGAGGTATTTATTATAGATGTTCCGGTTTCGCTCGAACCAATCCCTGCTGTTCTTCCAGTGCGCGTCATGCAGGAATTTGAGCGTCTCTTTCGAAAATCCGTTGAAGAATTGCTCACGCATCTCGAAATTCTTCGAGAAATTTCAGGAAGGTCTCCACATCTTTAAAATTTGAAACGAGGCCGATGGAAACACGCACCGCGCCCGGGCTATCGCTGTCGACACACTGCTTGAATTCGTTGTATGTCATCCTCGCCTCGGGTTGATTGAAGCATCTATCGAGTTCTTCCTTCGTCAATCCGAGCGCCATTTCTCCGGCACCGGGATTACAGAAGCATCCCGTGCGAAGCGAAATGTTCCATTCGCCCGCGCGTTTCTCGATGAGTTCCTGGTCAACGACATAGCCCGAACTATCGAACATATTAAATGACACCGCTCCACCCCGGTCCTTCATATCGGTCGGTCCGTATACCCGAATCATATTCTTGCCGTTTCCATGAGAGAGCTCGAGCATGCGCTCTATGAGCCAGCCCGTCAGGCACTTGACGCGCGTGTGTATCTTGTCGAGCCCGATTTCCGAGATGAAGTCAAGTCCCTGCTCGATCGCGGGAAGGCTCGCATAGTTTAGCGTGCCGTCCTCGAATCCCTGCGCGCCGGGAGCAAGGAAATACCGGTCCGCCTGCACCGAAGCGATGGTGATTGTTCCGCCTGCAAACCAGGGCCTATGGAGCTTTTCGAGCGCTTTCCGGCGGGCGATGAGCGCGCCGACCCCTGTAGGGTACCCAAACATCTTGTAGAATGAAATTGCCACATAGTCGGGATGCCAGCGGCCGAGATCGAGCCTGTTCGTCGGCACGAACGCCGCCGCATCGAGCAGAACATCCCAGCCATGCGCCTGGGCGCGTTCGATCAGTCCAAGCGAAGGCTGAACACCGGAAAAATTGGATTGCGCGGGGATGGCAAAGAGTCTGTTCTTCGATGTCCCGAAATCGCTCAAGTATCTCTCCAGGGCACATTCGAGCATGTGCATATCCGGCGGTACCACGGGAATGTAACGGGTGATCGCGCCGCGAGCGCGATCGAACTCCCTGATACCGTTAACCGAATTGTGGTTATCGAAGCTCAAGAGAAAGATATCACCTTCGTGAAATGGGTATCCTTCGCCTACGAGCTTGAGGGCATGGGTCGCATTGGCGGTTAAAATGGGGACATATTCCTCCGGTGATGCGTTGAAAAACTCGAGAATGCGGCGCCGGCATTGCTCCACACATTCTGTGGCAAGCGTCGAGGATGGGCTGAACGAATGCGGATTGCCGATCACGCTGTTGAGAAGAAACTCCGCGTGATCCTTCACCTGAGAATCTCCGTACAAGCCTGCACCAGTGTAGTCGAGGTATACATGCCCCTGCTTGTCGATTCGTGAGAACTCGGCGGCGCGCAGATCGTCAATGGAGGATGTGGTCCCGTACTCGGGATACCGCTCGAGGAAGATCCTGTATGTCCCTTCTTTTGCATCTTTTGCCATCGGTGCGAATCCTTTCGGTACCGGAGGAAAATTTCATCAGCTGACTTCACCCGGAGCTCGAATCCACGCGATACCTATAATAAGAAATTACGGGCGGGCAGTCTAATCGAAAAACCATTCAACTCGTGCTTCGCGCGTCGAGAGCCTCCCGGTAATGTCGAACGGCCTCATACGCCATGAGCAAAACCTCCCGCGCAGATATCCAACGCCGGCAGTATAGCGAAAAGGATAGACTTGATCCACAACGGTTCTATAATGTTTTACACGATTAGTATTTCCAGGGGACACATAAAAAGGAGTCAGCAAATATGCTTAAGAAACTTCTCTTCGTTTCAATCGTTCTTCTGGCATTCCAGGCAAGAGCCGACGTCACGGTAACAACGGTTGATTTCCTGAAAGAGATGGGAGTAACTGTCAATGCCGCAGGACCGTTGCTCGTGCAGATGGATAATGAGCGAAATCGACTCTTCGTGGCGAACACGCTTACATCTTCATTATCGGTCATCGATTGCGGGACAAACACAGTAGTAAACATCCCGCTCGGAGGACGGGCGCTGCAGCACCTCAAATCGGAGGCGATGACCGTCCGGCGTAAAACCGGCGAGGTCTACCTCATCGGCGCGAAGTGCGTTCATCTCGTCGATCCAGAAACAGGAAAATCAAAAACGATCGAGACCGAAGTTCAGTTCGAATCGATCGCCGTCGATGATGAAACGGGAAACGTTTTTATTACGGGGCGGGAGCACAAATCGCTCGGCTTTATCAAAGCGGGCTCGAAAAAGATCAAGATGCTGAGATGGCTCGATACCCGGGAAGACCTGATCAATCTCAATCAAACACCACCACCCCCAATCCGGAAGGTAATCTCGGACAGCGATCGCGGGCAGATCATAGCTGTAGACGGTTTCACATCGACCCTCTATCTGTTCGATGCAAAGAAGGGCAGAAAGATCTCCTCCCGGCCGCTGCCGTTGACGAGCGGCGGCCGCTGGCACCTCGCCGGATACAACGAGGCGAATCACTGTCTCTATCTGGTCGTTGAAACGGACAAGCGGAAGGTGATCGAAGCGGCGAAGATCGATATCGCCGGCGATAACGACGCCGTCGTGCCGCTCCCCGAATTCACCGAGGGCGTCGGCATCATCTACAACCCACGCCGCGACGAGGTCTACATTCCCTACGACAACCATCCATCGGTGCACGTAGCCACGTTCGAGGGCAACGGGAACCTCGAAGAGATAAAAATACCGGCATACGGAAACGACGCGAGCGCCATCGATCTGGAAAACGACCTCCTCTATGTCGCGAGCTGGGCCTTCGGGGAAGTCGACGTTATCGATCTGAAATCGCAAAAACTCGTAAAACGGATCGCCGATCTCGGTATCATCCCACATATGTTCGTGATCGCATTCAATCCAAACAACAACCGCATCTACTTTCCGAAGGGCGCTACGGCGGTCAATGGAACATTCGGCGCCGCCGTGAGCGTTCTCGATCCCGTGAGTGAAAAAATCGAAAAAATCCATACCGGCTGGTCACCGATCGATCTCATCGAATTGAAGGACCGCAGGAGCTTTCTCGTTTTCAACTCCGAAGATCAGTTCGCAGAGGTTCGCGGTGACGGCGGTTACAAGATGCACACACTCCCCTTCGACTACCCCATCCAGGCGACGTACGGCCCCGAGGGGGACATCTACCTTTCGTACGGTCCGCATCAATCGTACTGGCCGACCGTTTATATCTGGGATGCGAAGAACGGGATCCTTACCATCGACGTGGAGAGCTTAAGCTTCTACGACCGCCGCATACCGCGGCAGGCGCACGAGATGGCGCTCGATCGCGACGGCATCCTCTACTTCACGCAGAACAACTGGGGGAAGGAGGAGCAGTTCCTCGGGCTCTTGATTGATCAGGTGCGCGTTTACGAGGCCGGCAAGCGACTGGGCCTCGTGGATGAGGTCGAACGCGAAATCACCCAGCGGATACTGCGGTATGATCCGGCTTTGAACCGGCTCTACCTCGTGCGCGTCGGTGAAATGGACGATGATCAGAGCATTCTGCAGATCATAGATCCGGCGGAGAAAAGCGTTATCAAAAAAATTCCAGTAGGATTAACCGCATCCGATCTCATTTTTGACGACGAAAAGATATATGTCGCCAATTTCGATTCCAGGAGCGTTTCCATCATAGACAAAACAGATTTCTCAGCAGAGGAAATCGAAACGGATGAGATGCCGCTGAAACTCTGCCGGGCCGCAAATGATGCTTTCGTCATCTGCCACCTCAAAAATACACTTCAGCAGGTGCGGGAAAAGGGCAAGAGATACAAGATCCCCTTCAAGGGACTGCCCGATAATTGTTTTGTGTGGGAAGACAAGGTTGTTATTACATCACACAGCCCATCGGAACTCTCTATAATTCAGTTCGATCCGGAGGAGGAATCGTTTACCTTGCTGCACAAACTCGAATATCCTTACGGAGACACGCGGTTTGATTCCGGAAATGTTTCGTTCTATGTCGGGGGACAGTTCGGTGATGCACTATTCGAAATTACACAGGGAAAAACAGACAGCGAAGGCAGGCTCTGGATCACCGATTTCCTCTCCGGGAAGCTGTTCATTCTGGAGCGGTGATCGACCAGCTCCCACGCGTCGGCAAATTGACTTCCCGGATCAAATGTATCGTGTCCAGCTCCGGGGATGCGAACGCTTGTAATTGCGGTACAACAGGCAGCAGGGATAGAGGACGATGAGCACCACCGCTGCGGCAAGGTACGCAGCCCCGAGACCGAGCCGCATATGAACCCCCAGCACACGCGCCGCCCCTTCAAGAACCAGTATGTGAAGCACATAGAAGAAAAGCGCCGTCTGACCGAATATGAGGATCGGATTGCTCGATCCCATCCGCTCGCCGAAGCGCTCCTGAAACTTGAACAACAGGCCGAGAACACCTCCCATGATGGCGAGCTGCAGAGACACAAACGACAGAGATGGCGGATATTTGCTCACGTGAAGCCATTGAATGAGGGAGCTGTCATCTCTCAGCAGCAGCATGTTTCCATAGCCGTTTAAACCTCTGATAACTAAAAAGAGAATGAATCCTATCGCGGAGCCAATCCATAACATCCTTCTCACCTCACCGAGCGCCACACCTTTCTGCCTGACCTGATGTATATGCCGACCGAAAGCGAATCCCAGCACCATCACGGCAAGCCACGGAAGCACCGGATAACCGATCACCACCCTGCGAAATATTCCCCCGTGGAAAAGCAGTGCACCGGCAATGGTCGGATTGCCGCCACCGAGCTCGATCGCAACACCGGTGATAATCTCGCTCACCACGAGAAATCCGGCGGCGATTACAACAAGCCACACCGTCCGCAACCGGCGAAGCGGAGCCATAAGCATCAGAGACACCCCGATGGCGAAAAGAACCTGGAGAAGAACCTGTCCCGGATACCAGACCAATGAGATGAGGATCGGATCGAGAGCGGTGATAATGAGGCCTCTCGTGAGCAGATGCCGGTCGATCGACCATGCATCGCTGCCGGACTGAAGGCGTTTCGCGATACTCAGCGCCACAGCCGTTCCCGCGAGGAAGAGAAACGTCGGGGCGCAGATGTGCGTGATCCAGCGCGTCCAGAACTGGGCAGCTGGAAGCGCCGTTCCCGGCGTATAGAGAAAAAACGAATCGGTGCTGAGCCGGCCGGCGTTGAACGCCGCAGAAGCGTGGTCGATGGCCATGAGAATCATCACAAAGCCACGCATCCAGTCAATTGCAGGCAATCGGGGTTTCATGAAGAAATGCTACCGTTCCCGCGTAACTGCGAATCTATAGAATGTGATAAAGAAATAGAGCATGGTCGCGAAAGCAATCGTCACAATCGGCAAGAGAAGGATCATCACATCTCTCGGAACAAAGAAGAATCTATATGCCGATTGAGTGCTGTGATAATTCAACAGCACGATCGTCTGAATGATTGCCCCGATAGTGGAACCCACAATCGCCGAAATCGCCGCTACACGGAGCTTGTGCAACTTCGCGCTGACCGTCTCCCGGTAAAGCAAGATAAAGAAAACTAGAAAAATCAACGAAACGAGCCACTGGACCATCGGCGCATAGAAATGGGATCGCGTGAGAGAAGGGAGAAAATTGATATCGAAAACAAATAGCATTCTTCTTATCACAAGCAATATCATCGCAATATAGCAGATGATCACGAGTCTCGTAATCTTTCCCAGGTTGCCCTGCTTACGCTCGAGAAAATCGTTATAGAAAGATGCGAAGAAAAACAGGAGCGCAGCCATCGCTGGCAGAGTCAAGATGGATGTTATGCGAGCGACGGTGAGATTTCTGAAAAATTCCATAAAAACGGTCGCGACGAACCGCAATACAAAGAAATAAGAAGTGCCGATAATAGCCGCCATTGTCGCATTCCTCAATGTGGGCTTCATGAGATTCACTCACCCCTCTCGAGAAGCCAGACCGCTCCGGAAATGGACTCCTCGATCAATACACATTCGTCCTCCTGACTCTTTATATACCGCGCAAACTTGTCGGCCAGCTCGGGCTTCTCAGCCGTGATCGATTCCGCCTGTTTCCGGATCGCCGCGACGTACCGTTCGTTGAGATCCCTCGTATCCTCATCAGGAATGACAACCTTACGTATCAGGGTATCTCCATGTGAAGTGAGAAGTGCAATCGTTTTGTCGTGTGAAAGGTAATGGCGATAACCCCTCCGTTCGATACTCGCCGACTCTTTGAGAAATCCGTCATCGACCAGCATGTATCCGCCCGGTTTGATGCAATTTCTCAGATTCTTAGCAATCTCGCCAAAACCGCCGAGGGTGCTGCCGAGGAAAGCATAGACCACGACATCGAAATCTCTCGCCTGCTTGACGTAGCGCCGCATATCACCGAGCTCGAAACGGCAGAGATTTCCGACCCCTTGCTCCCCGGCTTTCCGCTTTGCATCCTCGATGAACGTCTCGCAGATATCGACACCGACGGCGGCGCACCCGAGCTTCAGTGCCAGTGTTACCGGGACAGCGCCCTTGCCGCACCCAAGATCGAGCACCTTCGTATGAGTAAAGTCGAGATTCAGTGATTTCAACAACTCGACGTACACGCCGGGTGAACTGCCGAGGGACCAGAGATCGGTTACGAGCTGCGGCAGATACGGCAGCAGCTCCGGATCGCACTCGGATGCATTGGAAACCGTTTTTTCAAAGTCATCATTCAATTCGGTTACCGCGTCGATTCAGGGCACTATCACTTCTGCCAGACCGCATGTCCCCGCGCCCTCAAAATCCTCGCAAGCTCGACTTCCATTTCCACGCCGTCTTCATACGATAGCGGATTGTACTCCTCATAGAGTCGTTCGCACAGCTTGAGCCCGTACTTACGGACGAACTTGTTGGATTTGCGCCCCTCCCTGTGGTTCTTGAACCGTTCCTCCGGCGCAAGGCCCGTCAGACCGACATAGTAGCACTGCTTTGAGGGATCGTGCCGCGGATTAGCCTCCAAAAACCTCGGCTCCTCCAGCACGGCCTTGTCCATCTCGACGACGTAAACGTTATGGTGATTTCTTTTCTTCATCGATAACTGTATTCAGCTCTTTACCGGAAACCTCGAATTCCACAACATCTGATCTTCTCTGGCTGTATATCCCGACGATACGGGCAATAAGGACAGCCACGTACAGCACACCGATGACCCCTTCGATCAATGCGAGTGACTGCGCCTGAAAAGTGACGGGCGTTACGTCCCCGTATCCAATCGTCGTCAGTGTCATAAAGCTGAAGAAAACAAGAACGCGCCACCCGATATATTCGACACTCCCTAAAGTCACGTTTATCTGAAACGATCCCGGAACAAGTGTTTCGAGCAGGTCATAGAGGGTGCCAAACGTCACCCCGATGAGAAGATAGACGCAAACAATCCCGAATATTGCATCACGTCCGATCCTCTTTGTCTTTATCACTTCAAGGAATATTATGACCGTAATAAAGGCGTCGAAGACCAGATAGGCGCCCTCATTCAGCGGATGGCCCCGGGCGCCGTACGTCAGAGCGATGATATTGATAACAGCGGCCGATACCGCAAGCACGACCGCCATATAGAATGCCGGTTTGTTCGTCCGGACCGCGAAGACACCGGTGATGAACAGTGCAAGCGAAGTAAGCCCTCCGAGTGTCGCGCCGGCCACCGTATTCTGAAAATAGGGATAGGCAAGCAGCATAATAGTCAACGCTATGAGCAGGAGGAGAAATCTGTTCGAAGATATCTTTTCATCGACCGCTTTCGGATCCATTTTCATCATAGCCATGGGATTACTCCTGTAAACGCCCCGTTAATTCATGCGTAACGTCTTCGACTCCTTCTTCAATCCAGGTCGACATCATTCCACCAAGGATCAGAGAGATACATGCCACGGTCTTCATTCTTTTTCCCTCTGTGCTCTACCTTTTTCCCTCTGTGCTCTACTTTTTTCCCTCTGTGCATTTGCCGAGTTCACGGAC
>CBDUQN010000065.1:0-17689 GCA_965369375.1 uncultured bacterium
AATTCAGCGCAATACCAGGAGATCGGCTCGAACTAGTAAGTCGAATGAGTTTGAGGGGTCACGAACGCTGAAATAGAATGGCGTCCCCAACGGGATTCGAACCCGTGTTGCCGCCGTGAAAGGGCAGTGTCCTAGGCCTGACTAGACGATGGGGACGCCGAAGAGCAAATCTAGAATTTCAAAGACGTTGGAATTTATCAATTCAGGCTACGCAAAGTCAACCGGAAAAAGACCTCCCGGAACCCGAAAGCCTCCTGATGACGCCGATTACCCTGCCGACAATAGAACAGTTCCTCTCACTACCGGCTCCGAACTCTATCGGTTCATATCTGGGATTCGCCGGCTGTAGGAGCACTTTCTTGCCTTTGCGCCGGAATCTCTTTACCGTTGCTTCACCATCAACCAGGGCGACAACGATATCGCCGTTCTCGCACTGGTGCGCGCGCTTCACAATGAGAAGGTCCCCGGGAACGATATGATCATCGATCATACTGTCGCCTTCGACCTTGAGGATAAAATCGCCCGACTCTCGGAATAGGCCTCTATCGAGAATCACGACATCTTCTATTTCCTCGAGCGCTTCGGCGGGCTTTCCCGCAGTTATCCCACCTGCAATCGGATACGACATCGTCCCGGCGCCGGCTGCGCTCGTTCTCCCTGCTTCGCCCGGCGAATTGAGTATCTCTATCGCTCTCGACCTCTTCCTGTTTCTCCTGATGTACCCTTTTCGTTCTATGGCCCTCAGATGATCCACAACCCCACGGTTTGACTTCAGGCGAAACGCCTCCCTTATCTCCCGTATCGTCGGCGGGTACCCGTTCTCCTTCACATACAGAACGAGAAAATCGAATACTTCACGCTGCCGCTCCGTCAGACCGTTCATATCGCGTCCAATCACTCGAATAGACCGAGTTGGTTTTTTGGTACCTTCTTCTTGCCCTTAGACGATATCTTCACCGGAGAAGGCGGAATTATCCCGATCTTGCCTCCCCCTTCAAAGAAGTCCTTGCACAGACCGGTGAGCTCACCGTGGCTTATGCCGTAAATGTCAAATGCTCCGTATTCTATCAGCCCCAGTACCGCTTTCATGGAAACAAGACCGAAGAGCCGTTCGAGGAACTCATTGAACGATTGAAATTCCCCCATCCCGGAGCGGTCACCAAGGATCGCCTCGCATTCATCCGCTTCGATCTGCTTGACGGATTTGAGGGGTTTTCTTATGCCATCGCTCGTAAACGAGTACCCCTCCTCACTGAGATTGATATTCACGGGAAGAATCGCTATGCCGATATTTGCAAGGTACTCGATGTATTTTTTCAGTCTATCTCTAACGTTCAAATTGCAATTGAGGAGTGATATGAAATACTGCTCGAAGAAGTGTGCCTTGAAATAGGCGGTTCGGTAGCTCAGATAGGCCTGAGAGCAGCTGAGCGCTTTTTCATGGGTATACGAGATATTATACAGCAGGAAATCGAATATCTTCATTGCATCCTCCTCGTCGATCCCGCTATCCATTGCGCCACGCATAAAATCGAGCCGCGCCGAGTACAAATCCCCGGTATCCCTGCTTCGCAACGCGCTCTCTATTTCGAGAGCCTTGTCCTCGTCCGTGCGAGAGGTATGCTTGAGAATTTCCTTTACCTGTTCGCGGTAAAGCAGTATGCCTCTGGTAGATTCGAGTGCGGCGGCGAGTGATGCGTGGGGAAGGTAAACCTTGCCCTTCTTATCGGCGTTGTCTATATATTTCTGGCCGAGGCGGCCCTCGAGGGGGCCCGGCCGGTAGAGAGAAATGACATTGACTAGTTCGTCGAAATTCTTCGGCTTGATTTTTATCAACAGGTCACGTATCCCCTGACTCTCGAGAAGATATACGCCGCTTGTATCGCCCTTTGATATCAGATCATACGTCTGTTGATCATCCAGCTTTTCAGGCGTCCATTTGCCGCCGCCCGTTTCCTCGAACGGATAGAGGGAAAGTGATATCTCCTTTCTCCCTCCGACATTTCCAACGGTTTTTTCGAGCGTCGAGATGAAATGGGAATGCTGAATGCCGACGATCCACCCGCCCAAAGCTTCGATCGCCATTGAACCGATGAGCGCAAAGCGTTCATCGCTTGGTCCGGTTATGAAAGAAATGTCTTCATGCTTGCCACGAGGCAGGATCAGGATCCTTGATGTGAGTTGCTGAAAATGCCAAATCTTGCCTCGAAGCGCATCAGCGGCGTGAAGAGCCCGCCGGACACTCTCCTCGCTATTGTACAGATGCACGAGAGGTTCGGAGCTTTCGAGCATCTGTGCGAGGGTTTTGTGCCTCTTCTCAGCCATCAAATGCCTCGAGAGATTATCTCGGACATCAGGCGACATGCCGAAAAGACTCCCCACCTCCTTGACGATGGTCTGAAATGACATCTCTTCCTGAGTTACAACGAAAAACGGCTCTATATCGGGCAGAAGCCCGTGCAAGACCTCAATGAGCCAATCCTTGCTTTCATCCGATGTAACAAGCTCTACGGGAAGTGGAATGCCTTTTGAAATCGAGGAGGGCTCAAAATTCAATCCATGATCGAAAGGATTCAGAGGTATGATCCCAAGAAGATACGCGGTAAAGCTCGTAAGGAGATTGCTTCCCATAATTTCAATCCAGATTCCTCTTTTCGATGCTTCACCGAACAGGTCCTTCAGAAATAACAGAAAGCCTGAAAGTTTCTCCCGTCGGAGGTCCTCGAGCTCACGATCGAGGATAGAACGTAAATGCGCTCTGTCATCAGCCGATCTGTTGTGGAACTTGAGCACAAATCTCCTCTTGCACATATTATCGATTGTTTCATCTGCGTTGATGTATGAAGAAAATCTTATTCTCCCCTTCCAGTCGAGGTTCACATTGCAGCGCTCGGCAATCTCCGCAGAGCTCTCCAGAGCCTCCTCATGCCCGTAGAAAAAGGGTTCCAGATCCTTGTGGCGCTTGAAATAGAATTCATCGGGAGGTCTGTGCTTCTCGCCGCTTCGCTCCTTTTCGTGCAACATGTGGAGAATCGTATAGTACCGAGACGCCTCCTTCTGAATAAACTTGTCATTATTTGTTGCAACAAGCGGAATGCCGAGTCTCTTGGAGAGCAGAGCGAGGTGATCTATAACGAGTCGTTCCTCAGGAAAATAATGGTTCATTACCTCGAGGTACAGATTGGATGATCCAAAGAGTGAAAGCAGTTTCTCGACAATCTCTCTCGTCCGCGCGAGGTTCCCGTGAAGAATTGCCTGGGGCGCCTCCCCCCTCAGACAGCCCGTCAGCGCGATCAGGCCCTCACAATGATCGGAGAGCTCTTCGAGCGACACATAGAGCCCCTTCTCTTTCGTGTAGTGACCATTTACGAGTGAAACGAGATTCCTGTATCCACCATCCGTTTCAGCAAGCAGTGTCAGATGATACAGTTTGTCGCCGCCGAGCACGGATGCATGCTGGATTTCCGCGCCGAATATAGGCTTGATATCGGCACCTTTTGCGAGATGGTAGAATTCGTGATGACCGTATGTAGTCCAATGATCCGTCACGGCAACAGCGTCGAGCTTGAGAAACGACGCCCTTTCGACAAGCTCTTGCAGTGTTATCATCCCCTCAAAGGGACTGAATACGCTGTGCACATGCAGAGGCACGTAAGGCAACCGGCATACCTCCTAACGAACCGTCTAACGAACCGTGAACGACTTCCTCGTTGCGAGGGCCACCAGATAATACTAAACATATGTATAGTTATCAATAATAAAATAGCCTGATATAGAGAACTCTCGGGGGAGCCGGGGAGCCTCCCTGGGAGCCCCCAGGGGGGCACTCTCAGTGGCACTCCCAGGGGGGGCACTCTCAGTGGAAGATTGAAACAAAAGGGAAAAAATGATAGTATCCTAAATACGAATCCGCCATGGGGAAGGATCTAAAATTGGATTGTAATTATTGTAAATGTATAGTTACCTACATTTGATAGCACACATAAACACACAGGAATGCCGTATCGGGGTTTATTCTCCGTCAGCTATCAGCAGGGTATGTAACCATCGAAGGGGTGGTGAAGATGGCCGAACCCGTTGATGCAAAAGGTTTTACTAAGTTACAACAGGAAAATTTCCGCCTGCGTATGGCGGTCGAAGAGCTAACAATCCTCAACGATATCGCAACCGCTATAAGCTCTACCTCCACGCTCGAGGAAGTCATCGAGTTGATCGTCCATAAGTGCATCAAGCATCTCAAGGTCGAACAGGGCGCCATCATGCTGCTCGACGTCGAAGAACGTGAGAGTCCCTTTGTTACGATGCTTCGCAGAGCTGACACCTCAAAGGTGGTTCTCCCCTTCCGCCTCGACACGCAACTCATGGGCTGGATGATAAAGCACCAGAAACCGCTCGTGGTCAATAATTTCATCAGTGATGACAGGTTTCAGACATCGAAGAAAGAGGACTATCCTATCAGGTCCCTCCTTGCAGTTCCGCTTATTTCAAAGGGACGTATGGTCGGATCTCTGAATGCCTTCAACAAGAGGACCGATGATGGCTTCAGCGATGCTGACAAGAGGCTTCTGACCATAATCGCCGCCCAGTCCGCTCAAATAATTGAAAACGCCAGGCTATACCAGGAAGAGCAGAACCTTCGACTGATTCAGGAAGAAATGAAAATGGCGTATAACATCCAGATGGAGTTGCTGCCGAAGGACCCGCCTCGGATTCCTTGCTATGATATCGCCGGCAGAAGCATACCCGCTAAAGCAGTCGGAGGAGATTATTTCGATTTCATCACGATAGATGATCAGCGCATCGCTGTCTGTTTGGGCGATGTATCCGGAAAGGGCATGCCCGCCGCGCTGCTCATGGCAAACCTTCAGGCGACACTGCGCGGCCAAACTCTGCTCAACGTTGCTCCGAAAGAATGCCTGCTCCGATCGAACACCCTTATCTTTAAGAGTACCGATCCGAGCAAGTTCGCTACCCTCTTTTACGGCATTCTCGATTGCAAGGATCACTACATGGTTTATTCGAATGGCGGACACAATTATCCATTTCTCTATAAGGGCACCGCAGAGCCGATGCGTCTTGCAGCGGGCGGTATCGTGCTCGGCGCTCTCGACCATTTCGCATTCGACGAAGAAAAAGTAACATTCAACCTGGGAGACGTGTTGCTCATTTTTTCAGACGGAATCACTGAAGCACTCAATACGGAAGGCGAAGAATTCGGTGAAGAGCGGCTTCTCGAAATTCTATTAGAGAATATCGACCAAACGGCGGAACAACAGATCGAGAAAATCGTCGCTGCCGTCGATGAATACGCAAAAGACCTTTCTCAGAGCGACGATATAACGCTGGTTGTAGTGAAACGTAATAAATAGCAATCCGTGCAGTTATGGCTGACATTCCTGAATTCAACAAGATACAGAGGCTCGAGGAAGAAGCGGCACGCCTCAAAGCGGCGATAGAAGAGCTCGCCATCCTCAACGACATCTCTACGGCAATCAATTCGACGATGTCGCTCGAGCAGATCATTGAACTGATTGTACAGAAATGCATCAAGCATTTGAAAGTGGAGCAGGGAACGGTCACGCTCCTCGAAGCGGATGAGCAGGATACACCGTTTCGTACGATCATGCGAAAAGCGGATAAATCCCGGGATTTCCTCCCGTATCACCTCGATACGCAGCTGACCGGCTGGATGCTGCTGAACAGAAAACCCCTCATGATAAACGACATGAAAAACGATGACCATTTCAAGGCGGTTCATACCGAGGAAAATCCGATTCAATTGCTGCTCAGCGTCCCTCTGCTTCTCAAGGGTCGCATTATCGGCTCCCTGAATGTATTCAATAAACTCAACGATGAAAGATTCACTGAAGCGGACGAGCGCCTGCTTACCATTATCGCAACACAATCCGCCCAGGTGATAGAGAATGCGAGGCTCTACAAAGAGGAGCAATTACTCATCCACATGCGTGAAGAGATGCGCATGGCCTATAATATCCAGATGGGCCTGCTACCAAAGGAAGCCCCGACGATAGAAGGCTACGACATAGCAGGCAAGAGCATCCCCGCCAAAACGGTGGGCGGAGATTACTTTGACTTTTTGGAGATCGGCCAACATCGCCTCGCATTGTGCCTCGGGGATGTCTCCGGCAAGGGAATGCCTGCAGCTTTGCTCATGTCCAACCTGCAGGCGACCCTTCGCGGGCAAACGAAGCAGAATCTCTCCCCGAAGGATTGCCTCGAACGTTCGAACGAACTTCTGTTCAAGAGCACGGATTCGTCCAAATTCGCAACGCTATTCTACGGCATCATCGACAGCAACAAACACATCCTCACCTATTGCAACGCCGGTCACAATTTTCCCTTCCTTCATAAAAAAAACAATGAATTGCTGCGTCTCGAAACCGGTGGGCTTATCCTCGGGGCGATGGAAGGCTCCTCCTACGAGGAAGAGTCGCTTGCGTTCGAGCCGGGGGATTTCCTTGTCATATTTTCCGACGGAATATCGGAAGCACTGGATAACAATAATGTAGAATTCAGCGAAGAGAAAATTGATGATATCGCCAAGGAAAATCTCGCAGCTTCAGCCTACGATTTGATCAGCAAGATCATAGCCGCCGTTCAGAAACACACGGGTGACCTGCCTCAAACGGACGACATGACGATCGTCGTCATCAAAAGGACAGGAGAATGATCGGCAAGACCATCCTTCACTACAAGATTCTCGAAAAACTCGGCTCGGGCGGCATGGGCGTGGTCTACAAGGCCGAGGATACAAAGCTCAAGCGCACCGTCGCGCTGAAGTTTCTCTCTCCCGCCTTGACACGGGATGAGGATGCCAAGACGCGCTTCATGCGCGAAGCACAAGCCGCATCCGCGCTCGACCATCCAAATATCTGTACAATCTACGAAGTCAATGAATCCCCCGAAGGCCGGCTGTTCATTGCGATGACGCACTATGAAGGTGAAACCCTCAAGAAACGCATCACCGGAAAGCCCATGAGAATCGGTGAAGTGATCTCGATCATCATTCAGGCCGCCGAGGGACTGGCTAAGGCTCATGCGGAAGGCATCGTTCATAGGGATGTCAAGCCTGCAAACATAATGATAAACAGAGAAGGCGTTGCCAAGGTGCTCGATTTCGGTCTCGCCAAGCTGCTCGATCGGGTGGAATATGCGCAGGTCGGGACGACACTCGGCACCATCGCCTACATGTCCCCGGAACAGCTTGGCGGAGACGAGGTCGATCCTCGTTCCGACATCTGGTCGCTCGGTGTCATGCTGTACGAAATGCTAACTGGCTCGCTGCCGTTTCGAGGCGAATACGAACAGGCGATAATCTACTCTATCATCAACATGCCTCCTGAGCCGGTTTCAAATATGCAGCCTAATGTGCCGGACTCAATGGAACGCATAATTCAAAGAGCGCTGGAAAAAGATCCAGCTGACAGATACCAGAATATGACAGGACTGTTAGCCGATCTCTACAAATTGCGCGAAGAGCTCACCGGACCGGTGAGGATTCAACCACCCAAGATTCCAGTAAAGAGACAACAGAGAAATTGGCTCAAAAGCATATTTATGCCCGCGGCCGCCATTGTTGTTGTCGGTCTGCTTATTTTGCTTGCACGGCAGTTCATCTCGGACAGAGCCGTTATATCAGCGCCGAAGCCGATTCTCGTGATAAGCTTTCAGAATCAGACCGGTGATAACGCATACGATTATCTGCAAAACGCCATTCCCAATCTCTTGATAACGAGCCTCGAGCAATCAAAATACCTCAGCGTTACGACGTGGGAGCGTATGCTCGATCTTCTCAAGCAGCTTGGGAAAAATGATACAGAAATCATAGACCGTGACCTCGGCTTCGAGCTCTGCCGCATGGAGGGGATCGAAGCAATCGTTCTCGGCAGTTTTGTCAAGGCGGGAGATGTATTCGCAACCGATGTGAAAGTTATCGATGTCTCCACAAAACGACTCTTGAAAAGCGCCGGTTCTAGAGGAAATGGGATTGCTAGTATTCTCGAAAAACAGATCGACGAGCTGAGCAAGGAGATTTCGAGGGGAGTCGGAATATCCGAACGGAACATCGAAACATCAAAAGCATCTATTACAGAAGTTTCCACGAGCTCAATGGAGGCATACAATTTCTTTCTGAGGGGCCGGGATGATTTAGAAAAATTATATACCGATGAAGGACGGCGGTTTCTCGAACGCGCCATACAGAACGACTCCACCTTCGCCGTTGCACACCTATACCTAGCAAAAGCATACAGCCAGCTGGGTGATGTGCAGGCATCAAAAAAAGAATTCGAGTTGGCAAAAAAGTACGCTGATAAAGCGCCCGAAAGAGACAGAATGTACATCGAAGCAGCGTATGCCGGGCACATTGAGAAAAACAACGATCAGCGCCTTCAAATTCTGCAAGAAATGACGAAAAAATATCCTAAGGAAAAACGGGTCTACTACAATCTCGGCGGCTATTACGATTCACAAGATGAAACTGACAAAGCGGTCGAAGCATATTCAAAAGCGCTCGAGCTCGATCCGAAATTCGGCGCCGTGCTTAACATCATTGCCTACCGTTATGCCGACAAGGGGGAATACGAGAAATCTTTTCAGTATTTCCAGCGTTACGCCAACGCATTGCCGGGAGATGCAAACCCGTTTGACTCCATGGCCGAGATTAATCTGAGGATGGGAAATCTCGATGAAGCGTTGGAAAAATACAAGGAAGCCTTGGAAGTAAAATCCGACTTCGGTGCCGACTGGAGAGTAGCCTACGTTTATGCTCTCAAGGAGGACTATCCTGAGGCAATGAAATATAATGAGCAATTCCTTGACATCCACTCTTCCTCACCCGGCCTTTTTGCTCAGGGTTACATGTGGAGAGCGTTTTTCTATTCATTGCTCGGTAATTTGAATGAAGCAATAAAAGACATTGAAAGCGCCGAAGAGCTCTGGAAAGACCTCGGAAATAGTGGAAACTCGATCACATGTAATTATATGAAAACCTGGTTTTACTTTGAGTACAAAAGATACGAAGACGCTGCGTACTGCATGAACTCCTTGTTCGATGCTGCATTGGAAATAGATTCGTTACAGGCGCCATACTTTCGAGCGCATCGCGAATTCCTGCTTGCCCTGATAGATCTCAAGGATCAGCAAATCGATTTTGCCAGAGCGAAACTGGACACGATGGTTTCACTGCTCAAGGAAATTGATCCTCAGCGCAAGAAGTCACTCAAACAATATTATGAATACCTGCAAGCAGAGATTCTCCTCGAGGGCGGTTTTATTGAGGAAGCCATTGAGGTGGCGACAGAGATAGAGCCTGAAGAAATACCGATGATGAATATCATCAGCATGATTGGATATAATCTGGCTTTTCCGAGGAACATTGTAGCAAGAACGCACTTGGAAAATGGAGACATGCAATCCGCAATCAACGCTTACGAGGAATTAGTCACATTCGATCCGGAAAGTAGAGACAGACAGCTTGTTCGTCCAAAGTATCACTACGAGTTGGCAAAACTCTATGAAGAGAACGGAATGATCGATAAAGCAATCGCGCAATATGAACTATTCCTTGAGATCTGGAAAAACGCAGAGAAAAACCTGCCCGAACTGATTGATGCAAAAATAAGACTCTCGAAAATAAAGCAAACAGCAACCGGGTGATGGTGGAAAGATGCGTGTTCACAATATCCGATTGGAGTCCTTATTCTGGGAGGGATACTATGTATATGCGCCTTGTACATGGCAAGTATAAGCACGGCACGGAATCTGAGATCCGGAAAGTCTATGATGATATTGTCATCCCCCGCCTGCAGAAAACACCGGGATGCCTCTGTGTTTGTCTTATAAAAAGTGAAATCCACAAGGACGAAGGTATCTCGTTAACCCTGTGGGACACACAGGAGAACGCCGAATCCTATGAAAAAAGCGGTTTATATGCTAAACTGCTGTCAGCGGTCAAGCCGCACCTCTCTGATACGGCGGAATGGAAGGTCCAGCTTTCCAAAGATCTGGAGTTGGAATATACGTATGTGCACGAGGAACCTGTCGTCAAATCCTATGCGTTTGCCGCGCAGACTGACAAGGACATACCGATCGAAGATCAATCTCACACGATGTACCTGAGGATCCTCTCCGTCAAGATTCAACCTGGAAAGCTGAAGGAGCTCGAAAAGATTTACAAGGAAGAGATTATCCCGGCTCTGCTTGCCGTCAAGGGATGCCTATATGCGTACCTGACTGAGGGCATTGAGGAGAAAAATGAAGTGATTTCTGTTTCCCTCTGGGATAGTAAAGAAGATGCTGATACATTCGAAAAAAGCGGAGAACTCAAAAAACTTCTAAAAAGAGTCGAACATACATTCTCCAGCCTTTTTCAATGGAAAATGGCCCTCGAAAAGAAGTACAGTGGCCACGTCGTCACGAGCGACGACATCGCCATGGAAAAGTACCGCATGGTTACGGGCAAACATTTTTAGATAACGTGGTGTTTGTCCGCCCATTGCTGTTACAATATATGGAAATTCGCGGACTCTCAGCTCAAATCCAACATACCGGATGCCAATGATCGGCAAAACGATAGCTCATTACAAGATCTTAGAGAAGATCGGCGAGGGAGGAATGGGCGTCGTCTATAAAGCCGAGGATATAAAACTCAAGCGTACCGTTGCTCTTAAGTTTCTTCCCGCAACCGCTCTAAAAAGCGAAACAGAAAAAAAGCGATTCATTCGTGAAGCACAGGCCGAAGCCGCCATCGATCACCCCAACATATGCGCCATCTATGAAATCGAAGAGATCGAAGGTCAGACTTTCATTGCCATGGCTTATATTGATGGTGAGACCCTGGTAAAAATAATAGAAAAGGGCCCTCTCAGCCTTACAGAGGCTTTCGATATCGCCATTCAGGTCGCTGAAGGCTTGCAGGAGGCGCATGAAAAAGGTGTCATTCACAGAGACATAAAACCGGCCAATATCATGCTCACAAAGAAGGGTCAACCGAAGATCATGGATTTCGGCCTCGCCAGACTGTCCGGCACCACCCGTGTAACAAGAACGGGCCAGTCACTGGGCACGATTGCATATATGTCTCCCGAACAAATAAAGGGTGATATCGCTGACCGCCGCACGGACATCTGGGCGCTCGGCGTCACTCTCTACGAGCTTCTGACAGGCAGGCTCCCCTTTACCGGAGATTATGACGCCTCCTTCCTCTATTCGATCGTGAACGAGGAGCATGCCCCCATCACTCACATCAATAAAACACTGCCTGCAGAAGTTGAACGGGTGATCGACAGGGCGCTCCAGAAGAATGCCGACGCAAGATATTCAACGATGCAGGAAATGATAGCTGATTTAAAACAGATAAAGCGGCGCTTCGGCACAGGTACGAACCGCCGGATAGAAGTTTCAAAGATCAAGCTTCAAAAGAAAACGTTTCGTGAAATAGTGATCGCACCAACCATAATCGTCATCGCGGCTCTCGTCGTTTTCATCGTCGTTATACTACCTTACCTGCGAAAGAATCCATTCTCGGTTTCGATCGCCGTTCTCGAATTCGAAAACAGGACGAAGGATCCCGGGCTTTCAGCAATACTTACCGATATTTTAATAAACGACTTCACGGAGCGGCCGAACGTTCGAATTCTGAGAAAAGAGCAGATGCATAGCCTGGCACAGGAGCTGGGCATTCAAAAAATGGATCTATCGGCGGGTTTCGATATCTGTCATAGGGCAAGTATTCAATATATTGTCGCGGCCGGTGTATTGCAGATCGGCACAAATTTCAGCATCAATGCGAATGTTTTCGATACCGATACCCAGGATCTTCTCTTCTCGAAAGAAGTCAGGGGAAAGGGCGATGATGAGATATTTGATATGACAGACAAGCTATCCAAGGAAATAAGGTCCGGGCTGAATCTGATTTCCAAAAAACAATCTCAAATCGAGCCGAAAACCGCGGAGCTTCTTACGGGTTCGAAGAAAGCTTACGAATTCTATCAAATCGCCCGGAATCTTCATTCGCACGGTGATCTCGAAGAGTACATCGCAGCGCTCAAACAGGCTGCCGGGATAGACTCTACATTCGTCAAGGCCTATCAGGATCTGGCTGTAATCTATGATTACCTGGAGAACTCACAGGCCGCCCGAAGATACGCCCGCAGAGCGGTTGAATTTGCCCCGGGAAAGAGCCCTCAAGAATACCGAAAATCCCTCATTATTTCATATCACGTAAATGGAGATGTGGGCATAGCGGTCGATCACATGAAGAAGTATCTCGATGATTATCCTCATGACGTCGATATGCATCTGCGGCTTGGATATGTCCTGAGTAGATTCAAAAAAGAATTTGAAGAATCGATTGTCAGCCTCAAAAAGGTGAAAAAGATCGATCCCGACAATCTATCCGGCACATCAAAATTAGCGAATAATTACCTTGGCCATGCCTATCTCTACATCAATCAGTTCGACAAGGCGATAGAGTCATTGCAGGAGTATCAATTACTCGCTCCCCAAAGTCCTGATCCTCCCCACAGCATGGCGGATGCATACCGTCTCACGGGCGATTATCGCGAGGCCATAGAACGGTACAATGAAATAGTCAGTACTGACCCCAGCTATCTATTTTCTTATGAAGGCCTCGGGCTCGCCTATCTTGCGCTCGGGAAATGGAAACAGGCACTCAATGCGTTTACACGTTACTGCAACATAGCGCCGGAATCGAAAATCCCTTATGGGCATTTTTTGATGGGCTGGGTGTATCTACTGCAGGAGGACTATATTTCCGCAAGGAACGAAGCGGAATTTGCGCTCAGCCTCCATCCCCCCCGCTTCAGCTCATATTGGCTCCGCGGCATGATTGCTCTGGCATCCGATGAGCGTATCGAGAGCGCAAAAGAGATCCTCGGTACCATGGATAAGCTGAGGATGGATCCAGGAATAGTAAAAGGTTTCGCGTACTACCATCATCTGCAGGGACGCATTCTTTTAGCGGAAGGCAAATACACTGAAGGGTTGAGAGCTTTGCGAAAGGCTGTGGATGTTTCTCTGCGTGACGAATCGGCATTCTTCGAAAAGGAGCTTGCACGCGGTTATATGACTTCCGGAAAGATAAGAAATGCCAGAGAGTCTATAGAGCACATTCAACCGTTCAATGACAATGACGCAGAGGTCTTTATTCTGTTCGGTGAAGCATATGAGAAAGACGGCGCCATGAACGAATCCGAATACTATTTCAAGAAGGCCGCAAACGTCTGGCAGGAAGCTGATAATAATTTTCGCCCCCTGGAGCTCATTAAATCAAAACTCGCTGAATCGTTCTAGCCTGTGCTTTTCAGGTAATATACAAACGGGAGCAGCAATAACCTCACTACTCCCGTTCAAATCACTGATAGGCGGAATCATCGAAGCATTATCATCTTCTTTGTAACAGTGGCCCTACCTGCCGAGAGACGATAAAAGTAAATTCCACTGGTAACAGCCCTACCTCGATTGTCCTTTCCATCCCAGACAACCTCATACTTGTTGCTTGCGAGATTTTCATCGACAAGCGTTCGCACCATTCTTCCCGAGACATCGAAAATCTTCAAGGAGACGTGAGAGGCTTCTGCAATCGTGAAGTTGATGCGCGTCGATGGATTGAATGGATTCGGATAGTTCTGCGCGAGAGCAAAAATCAGTTTCGGCAGATCATCACCGTCACCGGTAATGATTTTAATCGAAAACAGGCTGTCACTTGCATCTTCCCCGGTGAGCAGCACGGGATCGTACGCAACGATCCTCACGAGGCACGAGTCGGACTCGATGACGGGCGCCGTCCACTCGTAGAGCGAATCGTTCGGCTCACCGCCCGCTATGAGCGTATAGTCCGTTCCCCCGTTTGCAGAATAGTAGATGCTCACCGAATCGACCCGGTCGTTGTCAGTCGCAATCCACTGGATGTCGACCATTTCACCGGGTTCAAGGACCTCCCCACCGTTCGGATAGACGACGGTGACCGTAGGCGGCGTAAGATCCATACCCGGCGCGCACGCCGTTCCCTCGTTTGAATATCCTCCCCCCAGACCCTCGGTATCTACCACAGAAACCCTGTAATACCGGCATCCAGCCACCGGGTAATGTTGAAACGAACTCTGCGTCACCGGCACGGTACCGATAAGAAGCGACTCGGCCGGCACAAAATCCTCCCCTGTGTCGCAGTAAATCGCATAGTAGCTCAAACCGCCCGGCAGCATCGGATCCCAGGTGAGTCCGAGCGTCGTATCATCGACCACCGACACGGCGAGATTCTTGACATATTCAGGAGCCGCCATATCCGCATCCGGTCCCCCGAAAACACCCTGATCCGCTCGTGAAGCGTCTGGATCGTTTACTCCCGCCGGGTCACCGGTATCGATTCCGCCGGAATGGACAAGCAGGTGGTAATCGAGATTCGTTGTATCGGCATAATATGGGTTCCTGTTCGCGTTGGTCGAATCAATCGTTACGATGACGACTTCATTCGGCACATTGCCGTAGAGGCCATTGTACTGGAACGAGACATTGTCGAGTGACGTAGCGGTCAAACCATCTCCCTGAGCATAGGTGATGAGGTTGTTTCTCATATCGAGGGAAACGGCGTTTGTGAGGTACATATTTCCGCCTCCGAGCCCCTCATTGCGATCTATCGTGTTATTCATGACAGTGCCCATCGTGCTATCGGCGAAAATACCGCCGCCGATCAAATCTGTTATATTCAGCGCGATAAGGGTGTTTGTCATCTCGAGATTCTCTGCACGGTGATAGACCCCTGCACCGTATACTCCAGCCGTATTGCTGAGAATAACACCGCTCTCCAAGGTCAGTGACGAATGGAGCGCATAAATGCCGCCGCCCGACTGTTCACAATCGTTGAGGGCAATTGTATCGCCGACTATCGTCGCGGAACCCTCATCGAGATATATGCCTCCACCGTTTTTATAGCCGTCGTTCTCTGTGATGATGTTTCCGCTGAACGATACGGTCGACTCGAGCGCAAATACCCCTCCCCCATTTCTATTCCCTGAAAATTCCGCATGGCAGGACGATCCGCTTATATCATTATCACTCAAATTTGCATTCGTCTGATAGAGATAGACGCCGCCACCGCTCTGTCCTTTGCAGTTGATGATTTCATTACCGGTGATGGTGACGGTACCTCCGTAAGCGCTGATTGCGCCGCCGCCGCTGAATGTGGAGATCGTCGCAATCCCGCAGTCGGTGATCACGTTCCCCTTGATTATCGGTGATGAGAGGTAGCTGAATATGCCTCCTCCAAAGAGACCGACTTCCGGGAGCGCCGTCGAGCGACCTGTCCCGCCATATATCGTGAATCCCTCGATGCCGAGGACGCCTGGCGCCACATTCATGAATGAGATGATACTTCCGGTGGTCTGTATCGTCGTCAGGTTTGTTACGGGATCCCAGATCGAGAAATCAGAGGTCCATCCACCGAACACATATGCATTTTTATCGATAGTGAGAAACTCGTTGTACGTCGCCCCGGCAACGAGAATCGTATCACCTGGAATAGCGGCGTCGATTGCATCCTGAATAACGTGCGCCGCCCACTCCGGCTTCGAATATGGGTACACATCGCCACCCGTCGCTGAAACGTAGCGGAATCTTCCTTTGATCGTAAAATCCTCGTCACTTATGCCGCTGCCGCCGATTGTTCCGCCGGTGTATGCGAGAACCTTCACCCTCGCAGTCGTCACGGGATCGTCGGGAACGGTCCAGTCGTAAGAGGTAACTCCAACGAGACCGGTAGCGATCGTATCCGGATAGTTCGAACCGCTATCGAGGCTCAGAAGGATACTGATCGAATCGGGCGTATCTCCAGCGGTGGTCCATGTAATAGCGTGTTCATCGCCGACTTTCCAAATCTCACCGCCATTCGGAGCCGTAACGGTCACCAGTATGCCGCCGATCGTAAATGTCATGAACGGACCGGTACCACTCACATCCACAATGTCAAGACCGAGAGGAGTGCCGCCATAGCTCCGGTTATCGGGCGTTGTCGTTCCCGAGAAATTTGTCGCATTCCCCGTGCGGAAGTAGTCAGAATCCTCGCCGCCGTTCTCATTGAGCTCGAGATGCTGGGGGCCGCTCGCTTCCTCCAGGTCCACCTTGTAGTGAGTTTGATCGTTGTTGTTAGACTGATTCTCGTCTATATGCCAGATGAGAAGGCCGCGCTCGGGGCCGGGCAATTCGGAATCGAAACCGACACCCTGACGATTCTCGACGACAAAATACTCATTGCTCGGAAAGCTTCCCTGCAGCTTATAAATCTGGGCATTCGCCTCGACCTGGTTGATATTATACGTACCGTTGCTGGAAACAACTATCGGTACCACCCATCCGAGATCAACCTTGCACCAGGCGCTCATATGCGCCGGACTCGTGCCTTGATCTCCATTCCAGGAACCTCCTGCCATCAAACAGAAATTACCGGCGCCCCTGCTGTCATATCCATAATCATAGAGGTCGGGCAGATCGAGGAAGTGGCCGGTCTCGTGACAAATGACACCTATCCTCGTAATTCCCCACGTGCTTGGATACGCATCCCAACCCCTGCGCGCGGGTTCGGTGTGGTAATTCCACATCCGCACGCCGTCGTAAATCTGGACGCTGGTCATCACCCACTGATGCGACCAGATATAGTTGGGATCGTTTCCGGAGTATTCCTCTCCCCCACCGGCATGAATGATGGTGAGGCCGTCTATCCAACCGTCGTTATCGTAATCCACCGACTGGAAATTGAATCCGCGGGCGTCCAGCGCTGCGAGAGCCTCTTCAACCATTTGCCGGGGCCTCAGATCGTATCCGAAGGCATCGTTTCCGCCGTAATAGGCATACCCGTGACTGATGGTTACCGGATCTTCCACGACAGACTGCACGTCGAGCTGGCTATAGGAAATCTCATTGTAGTAGTCTTTGACCGATCCGACAGCGCCGCCGGCACTGTAGCCGACCTCGTTAAAGAGTGAATCATAGTCCGAGGTGGAATACGAGACGGTCAAATCGCTGAAGTCTACGAGAACAACGAGGTTCTTCATTATTCCAAACTTCGGCGCCTTCAACGGCCCGTCATCCGCTGACTGCTGTTCTTGTGCTCTCTGCGGGGCCTGCACAGCTTGCATCCCGATCATATCAGGCTTGCTCAGCCCGACCGACGCCGGATCGACGCGGCCGGCCACATACGCGGTGGGTACGAGCCTGCCGTTTTCCTCACGCGCATATACCCACCACTCACCATCTATGGATCTGACAACGGGAAATCCCGTTTGATCCTCATTCCAGTGAAAATATTCATCACCATGCAAATAAAGCTGTATAGCCGTTCCATCTTTCTGCACAACTTCGACCGGATCGGGATTCGCCGTTATGCCGTTTGCCGTATCGGAAAACAGCACAGGAAAAATCCATCCCAATAGCAAGGCGGACAGGAATGAGATCAGAGCGAACGTGGAGAAACGATGATATTGCTCGAGCGAAAATGCCCGTGACGCTGTCCCTGATGAATGCCGCATTGTCACCTCCATAAAAAGAAGAACGAAGCTTTCTATTCCTCGTTCGAAATGCAAACCGCGATTAACTATTTTACAATATTAAAGTTAGCATGTTTTTAAGAATAATTCAATAGAAATAACCATTTCTA
>CBDUQN010000066.1:0-16991 GCA_965369375.1 uncultured bacterium
TATTGTTATTGCTCCCACTCATCACCAACTCGACCGCTACATTGGGTACAGGATTACCGTTGTAATCAAGTGCCGTCACCGTGATGGTCGAGGGATCAGTCCCATTGGCCGTCACCGTACCGGGAACCGCTCCTATCGTCGACGGACCCCAATGGGGAGGACCAGGATCAAAGACTATCTGCACACTGTCGTTTCCCAGATCACCGGCGATCCGTGCACGCACCCACTTCGTCTCGGCATAGAGGGATCTCACCCAACCGGTCGCAACGCCATTGGCATCCGTCAAATCAGCGGGTTGGGTATAGCCGTTCTCATCGCCGCTCATATAGAGCGTCACCGGAATGCCGGGCACAGAATTGCTGAATTCATCCAGCACCGTCACCGTGACCATCGCTGAATCATTCCAGTCGGCCACTACATCCGGCTTATCACTCTCAACGCTGGATACATCGAGATCGGGAAGTCCGGGCTCGAAATCCACCGAAGCGGTATTGGTGACCAACACACCATCGAGGCGCGCACTCACAACCTTTGTCTCGGCACGCGTAGAGCGTACCTTTCCCGTCGCAATCCCATCCGCTCCCGTCACCGCTACCGGATCGGTGATGTTGTTATCGCTGCCGCTCATAAACAGTGTCACCGTAACCCCGGGAACGGGATTGCTGTTCGAATCGAAGGCTGTCACCGTGACGGTCGAAGAATCAATATCATCAGCCGTCACCGTCGTCGGAAGCGCAACTACCATCGTCACATCCACATCGACAGGACCCGGCTCAAAAGTTACCAGAACACTGTCGGTGCCCAACGACCCGCCATCAACTCGCGCCCGAACCCACTTCATCTCAGCAACCGTAGAGCGTACCTCTCCCGTCGTCACACCAAAGGCATTCGTCACCGCTACAGGTTGGGTGATATTGTTATTGCTCCCACTCATCACCAACTCGACCGTAACCCCGGGAATAGGGTTCGAGTACGCATCCAACGCAGTCACCGTGATCGTCGAATAATCAGAGTTATCAGCAGTCACCGTCAGCGGTACCGCACCTATCGACGATGGGCCCCAATCGGGATCCCCTGGTATAAAATCCACCACTGCAGTGCTGTCGGCCAAAACCCCATCGAGCCGCGCGCTCACATACTTCGTCTCAGCATACGTAGAATATACCGAACCCCACGCAATGCCATCCGCCCCCGTCACCCCTACAGGCTGGTTGATACCGGGATCGGTGCCGGTCATCTCGAGCGTCACCGTAACCCCGGGTACCGGATTACCGTTGTAATCACGCGCAGTCACCGTGACTATCGAAAGATCGGATCCATTCGCAGTCAGCGTCGTGGGAGCGGCATCTACCAGCGAATAACCCTCATCGACGGGACCTGCCTCAAAGATAATCTGAACACTGTCGTTGCTTAGCGGACCGCCATTGAGCCGCGCCCTCACCCACTTCGTCTCCGCATAGAGGGACCTCACCGAACCTGTCGCCTTCCCATTGGCACCCGTCAATTCAGTAGGTTGGACATAGTCGTTCTCCTCGCCGCTCATATACAGCGTCACCGCAATGCCGGGCACCGGGTTGCTGTACTGATCATACACCGTCACCGTGATCCCCGCTAAACTCCAGTCGGCCACCACATGAGTCGTATCACTATCAACGGTTGTAAAATCATGGTTGGGGGAGCCGGCAATAACATTCAATGTAGGGGAAGAAGCGATCGGCTGCGGATCCGTACCCTCAGGGTCGGATTCAATGAAAAACGCTACACCGGTAGTCGAAAAGGTCGGCGCCTGCGCGCGCCCCAAGGCGCTCACTGACTGGTCTCCGTATACGATGGTCACCGTTTCGCCGACTTCGAGCGTATCGATTGTCACCAGAATGATCTGCCCGCCGGTGCTGAAAGGGGGATTTCCGTCAGGGTATGTTGCCGTTACGAAGCCGGCGGTGGATCCGTCAGAATTCTGCGGAGCGGTCCATCCGGCCGGAATCATGAGCTCGATCCTACCATTGGAGAATGTATCTGCGGCCGTATAGGTAAATGTCCACGTTCCGAGCGATCCAACCACGACATCGGCCGTGGGAGCGATCGTCGCCGTGCCGCTGCCCTGCTGAGCGAGCGCCTGCCCCGAAACACAGAGGGACAACGCTACAAAGAGGCACGTCAGAAGTAAACGCGTGCGTTTCCCGGGAGCCACCCACTCCATATTCCTGGCACCGTATCGATTATACATATTCACCATCATTCACAAATTCGGGCAAGGCATGTGCCAAGCGTTTCTCTCGATTAGCGTTAAGTTCTCACCCCACTCTTGATTGCATCGCCACACCGCATACTCGAGCCGCTGAAATCAAGAGCAATACCGGTTCTTTCCTATTGGAATAATTTCCAATTAGTTACAGGTTTATTAACACGCTCGTGATTTCAGTTCTTATCCATCCACCTCGCATTTTTGCGGGGAAACTATTATATATAAAAATCCTTCAAAATAGAAGAAAAAACATGTCATTCTATAGAATAGCACAAATCGCAGCAAAATGCAATACTGACAAATTCGTCAACACTTTGCCATTAAATGCCTTATGCTCAAGGGGGGGGCGTATGTTCGTGGACTGCCGCGACTATTCGACGATGAAGATCGAATTGAATCCCCCGAAACCGTCCTCGACCTTTTGAGGATTGGTCGGATCCGAGATCCATTTCTTCTCGTCGAGGAGAAACTTGTACTCGTAACGGCCGGCGGGCAGGGGAATTACAATGGACCAGAGGCCGTTTCCCTCGTGATCGTATAGCGGATCCGCGATAGTCGACCAGTTGTTGAGGTCACCCACCAGATGCACCTTCTTGGCATCCGGTTCATACAGCGAGAAGCGAACCCCTCCCTCGACCATCTTCGTTCCCATTTCCTCGGACCCACCCTGTCCCATCTGGGGCGTTCGGGGGGCGCAACCGGCAAGGAATATCAATGTGCCCGCCGCGAATAGTGCAAGAATGCCTTTTCGATAATCGCTCATTGTTTTCAAGGCAGAATTATCAACAGGTTTGCCTTCCCTCCTCTCCCATCGTCGACTACTCTCGAATTGCCCGGGTCGAGAACCCAGCTCGTTTCATTGATGACGAACCGGTAACGGTAACGGCCGGGCTCGAACGTTACCGTCGTTTCCCAGATGCCGCTCTCATCATCGAACTCCATCAGGCCGACGAGCACCTCTCCGCCCTCCGCATCTCCCTCGGCCCAGTTGTTTCCCGGCCAGTCCCCCGCTACCTGTACGGTCCTGGCCGATGCACTCTTCAGCCGAAACGTCACCACGCCGCTATCGATGAGCGGCGAATCCATGGTCCCCGCGAGATACCGTCCACAGGAGACATTCACCAAAAGGAGAACCAATATAAGCAAAAAGCGTTTCATTGTACCGCGTCCCGCTTCCGGCGATGCCTCATTGACCGGTGCCGAGACAATGCCATAACCCAGTACATTCAAATGTATCAGAATCGTATGCCTGCTTCAATTGTTATCATCCACTTGTATCAGAATCGTATGCCTGCTTCAATTGTTATCGTCCACTCCTCGGACAGCTCCTCCTCCGCATCCCTGAGGGCGTTCATCAGATCCGCTGTGCTCGATGTTTTAAAGACATCGTATAATCCCTGATCGAGCAGATAATTCTCTCTCCCGTAGCCGGAGAAATGGTAGTACCATCGATCGAAGAGGAACGGATTCACGCCAAACCCGACCGCGTACCAGGATGAGGCGGTAATCTCCCCGTTGAGCGACAGATAAACGTCCAGGAAATCCCTCTTGCCGGTCCATTCTTCGTGATCGTAATGGATATAGCGAAAATCACACAAGAAATTGAGATGCTTGTGCAGGGGGAACCCCTTGCTCAGCTGCAGCTCCCTCACGACCCGGTCCTCGCCGCCCGCATCGCTCCTCTGGAGCAGGGAGATATCGAGCGCCTCCCGGAATGGATACTCGAAATCTTCCTGCTCACCCCACAGAAACGCAATTTTCACCTCGTAGAGGCTCGAACTGTACACGAAGGGAAACAAACCGGTGACGAGCTCGTCCCCGTCCAGCCAGAAGTTCATTCTCTGAACCCAGAATATCTCTCCAGTATTCATAGCCGAAAAGCTCTCGACCTTCCCGCTCAGGCTGCACCGAAGCTTGTCGACCATTACACTGACGCCGCCGAGCATTTCATCGTGGATCCCGTCCGGCCTGCCCTCCCTGAATCGCCCCTCTCCCTCGAGGGTCGTTTGAATGTACGCGAGACGAAGCCCCAGCGCATTCTCGCGAAATTCAATCCCCGTGTAGAACCGGTGCCCCCTCTCCCAGATCTGATTGAGCTCCCCAATCGATTCGGTCCCGCCGGAATCATCGATGCATCTCTCCCGGGCGCTGAGAAACGTGTTCCCCCAGATATACTCGACATCCAGCGTCACATTGCCGCCGGTGATGTTTACCAGAAGACCGTTGAAGAAATCCTTCTCGTATCCACGGTATGTATAGTCATCGATCCCGTGGAGATTCCATGCCCCCTTCTTGGGCCTGTGATCGCGGCGGAAGAGATACGAAAGCTTGATCGCGCCGAAATCCCTTCCGAGAGACAGGCCGATCAGATCCGAATCGGTAAGGTCCCTGTCGTTGAAGGGGCTCTGAGCGACACAGAGGGCGGTGGTATCCGGATCGCTCTCGAGACCGCTCCGGTACCCTTGAATCCTGCTCGCATAGAACAGATTCGTTTCCAGGCCGAGCGGCATCGTGCCTTTGAAACCGGTCCCCCTGCAGAAGAGGCTCAACGGATAGTCATAGGGGCCGACAAGACCGAAAAGTGAGACCGGATCGTCGAGACCGAGATCCCTCGAGCGATAGAATGCGCCGAGCAGTCCCCGGTCGAACTTATACCCGGCCGATCCTCTCAGAAGGAACGCTTTTCCGTTGGCCGCTCCGGACTCAGGCACATCGTATTCGAATCCAAAATCGAGATCCAGCAGCGCGCGCTCATTTACCGTTCCGAGCACATGACCGCCGAAGAGCAGCGACCCCCTGTCCCGGCCGGCGAGGAGATAGGCGCGCCCGGAGAACGTGCTCTCTACGGTCCTGACAAAACCCGCCATATCGACCGTTTCGCTGTAAACGATCTGGTACACGCCCTCTGTCTCCCTGAGAATGAAATACGAATTGCCGCCACCATCCACATAGCGGTTATCCGGATCGGAAATCGAGACGCCGTCGGCGAGAAAACGGTAGCGGTAACGTCCGGGAAGAAGAAACAGTCGTATCTCGAAAACGCCGTCAACGAGGGCCAGCCGGTCGATGGTCGGGTTCCAACCGTTGAAATCCCCGACGAGAAAGACCTTCTCGGCATCCTTCTTCTCCAGTCTGAAGATCACTTCCTCCTCGTCCAGAGTTACCGAAGCGCCCGACCGCCCCCACAAGGATACGAGGATCATCAGAGCGGAAAGAGTTATTTTGATCGCTGTTTTCATAACATCTACAAATCACCAAGCCAGATACGCGCGTACATGAGCACCCGCTTCTCCTCATCGGGCGCCGGCACCTCATAGCTGCGATTGAGCATTATATCCCGCTGTCTGTAATCGAACGATCCTACTGAAGCACCGAATAGAAAACGCTTCCCCGGCCTGAATTCCGTTCCGATAAAGTAATAGCTTTTTTTCGACTTATGGAGGTACAGCGCTGTTGTGAAAGTCCACGTCTTCCCGACGTTCATCCCGCCCTCGGCGAAGAATGACAGAACGTTCCCCCCTCCCAGATCATCGAGTCTCGCCGATGTGGTCACCCTCGTTTTCGCGTTCTCGTCGATCAGTGACAAGACAAGCGAGCCGCGGCGCCCTTCCTCGAGGAAAGCGCTCTGCTTTATCACCAGGTCCCCGATGAAACGCAATCGTAGTGTCTCGTAGAGGAGTCCATAATCCGCGCGGCCACCCTCCCGTGAAGCGTTTGCCGCATCGATAGAGAAACGGATATCGTAGGTGTGATGCCTCCACCAGAGGGTCGCGTACAATTCGTCCAGCCCTTCGTCGATCTCTCCCTGGGGATCTATGAACATATCTCCGTAGAAGCGGTAGCCCGGAATAAGGCCGAGCGAGCCGAAATTGCTCGATCGATACCGCAATCCGAGCAATTCGGCGGAAAATGCATCGGATTCTGATAATACATCACCGGATTGCAGGCCCTCCCACCGGCCGCTGCCGGTGCGTGCGAGCTCCGCGACGAGACTGATTCCCTTGAATCTCAGGCCGGCATCCGCTCCCCCCATGACGGCACCCCCATAGGCGGTGGAACGCGTCTCGGACATCAGAAAGCCGAGCCATCCCACTCTCCCGGCATAGCTTCCGTAGAGGAGGTTGTAGGTGTCACCCCCTCCGTGAAAATACGGAAGAAACGGATATCCGCCGAATCCGCCGGTGTAATCCCTGAGCGTGGCGCCTGTGAAAGACAGCGCCAGCTTCGAAGGATCACCGAATTCGGCGAGAAATCCCTCTCCCCTATGATCGATGAACGGCGAATCATTCGATACGAGGGGCAATAGTTTGTTACCTGTTCGGTAGACCTTTTCCCGCAAGAAAATCCTGCCGTCCAGGATCTCATCACCGAACCTGAATCCCACATGCCCCTGTTCGAGAAAAATCCAGTTCTCGTAATATTCGCTCTGCTCCCCCCGGTATCCCGTAGAGGCCTTCAGAAAAATGTTGCATTGATGTATGGGACGGTAATCGAACAGGAAGGCGAAACGATCGTGATGCTGCGAGCTCGCCTCCTCATCGTTCCACGGGAAAATGCCCGATGTAAAGAGGATATCGAGCCGATTCCTGTAAACCACCGACCAATCGATTGTGCGGATCGAATCCGGCTTCGACTGGGCAATCAGCGCTGAAGACCACAGCAAGACCGCGAGCGCTGCCGATATATATATCGGAACGGTATTTCGAATTCTTAAATTCCGCCGTATCATAGCACCGTCATCCGCGCATTACGGAATCACTTCCAGAGCGGCCCTCGTAATGATCCCATTACTATCTTCGTCCATGAAAGACACCGTTACCCTGATACGATCTCCGGCCCATCGCACGCCGCCGGTCACGCTCTCCTTCGAGAGTCCGGCCATCAGCTCGAGCGGAAAGGCCGTTCGGAGGCTGAAGCCGTAGTGCCGAATGATTTCATCGAAACGGCGTTCCTGCTCGAACGAGAGAATCAGACGTTCCTCCCAGAAGCAGGAGAAACCCCAGCGATGAACCCTCCTCCAGGAAGTATCGCAGGATGTGAACCGCGTTTCTTTTATATTTTCAATTGAATAGCCGAACGATATGACGGGCAACGGCCTGAAAACGAGACCGATGTCACCGGTTGCCTTCATTTCGGAATCACCGGCGCCGGGACAGCCGCACGACGGCTCATAAGAAAGCCGTCCAAGCCGCAGACTTGCTCCGACAGAAAAAAAGGAGCCCTGGGATCCCTCAATCAGATTCCTCGCCACTCCGAAGACAAAGAGGTCCTCGGTCGATTCATCGTCCTGTCCGCGATGGTACCACCCGCCACCGATATCCAGGAACCTCGTCGGGAACAGGACATCGAACTTCGCCTCCCCGGGCCGGACGCCATCGTCACTGTACTCGCCGTAGAAGGTGACCGACGTAGCCGTTACGATCGCAGATGGATTGATAAACAACGCGGAAGCGTCGTCGCCGAGCGATACGAAGGAACCGCCCATTGCCATGGATCGCGCTCCGAGCGCCGCGCCTTCGAACTGCGCGGACGCCGCAACGGGCAGCAGTATAATAATGAGAAGGGGAAAAAGAAGGCGTCTCTTCATAGAATCATGAGGAAAAGGACTAGTTATCCTTTGATTCGTCAAGTCGTTTCAAACCCTCGAGTATGAGGTGGTCGAGTTTGATATCGAGGAATATATCTTCATCTTTCGGTTCGATATCGCTGAAAAATATGAATTGTCCCCGCTCCAGAAGAAGCGCCTCGTATACCACCTCTTTCATTTGATCCTGGATTGCGGTTTCGAGTGATTTGTGATCGAGATACCCTTTGTCGATAAGGATATTGCCGACCCGTTTGCTGCTTCCTTTTGTCAAGAATTCGATCAGCGCCTCGTTGAGCTGCTCTTCGGTGATATACTTTTTTTCTATGAGAGCCATGCCGATTTTTTTCTTCCGCGTATCCATCGTCGCATAGAGGAGTTCCCCATCCCGGAAATAGCAGCTCGCCACGCTGCCCGGCGTAATAAATCTCAATAAACCGCTGAGACGGGACAAACCGAAAATCTGAAAAACCATCGAAGGTTCGAGAACAGAAAGATCTCCCCCGAAATCCATTATGTAACCTCCTGCTTCATCATTTCTTTCGTACGGCCTCAAGGACGGAAAACAGCTTATTGCCCGTCGATGTTTTCCTTGCCTTTGAGCACTGCCTGCGCCGCCGAAAGTATTGCGATCGGCACTCTGAAAGGCGAACAGCTCACATAGTCCAGATTCGCCCTGTAACAGAATTCAATCGATGACGGTTCTCCTCCATGTTCGCCGCAAATTCCTATTTTGAGATCAGGGTTCGTCTTTCTTCCGTTCCTGACGCCAATTTCTATGAGACTGCCGACGCCCTCGCGGTCGAGCCGCTGGAAGGGATCGCTCGCCCAAATCCCCTTTTCCAGGTAATCTGCAAGAAACTTGCCTGCATCGTCGCGACTGATGCCAAAAGTCATCTGAGTAAGGTCATTCGTCCCGAAGGAGAAGAACTGCGCCACATGCGCTATCTTATCGGCCGTCAACGCCGCTCTCGGTATTTCGATCATCGTTCCCACTAGATATGCAACCTCGATGCCCTGTTCGCGTTGAACTTCGCTCGCAATCCTTCTCACGACTTCCTCCTGGAGCGCGAGTTCTTTTACATGCCCTACGAGCGGTATCATTATCTCAGGCTGCGGTGTCGAGCCCCTCTTGGCCAACTCGCACGCCGCTTCGAAGGTCGCTCTGACCTGCATCTCCGTGATCTCCGGATAGACGATTCCGAGCCTGCATCCCCGGTGTCCGAGCATGGGATTCGCTTCCTTGAGCGAATTTATCTTCTCCTGCAGTTTCGCCTTCTCGATTCCCATCTCGGAAGCGAGCTTATCCACCTCCACATCATCGTGGGGGAGAAACTCATTAAGCGGCGGATCGAGCGTTCGAATGGTAACCGGCCTGGAGCCCATTGCCTCGAATATGCCGATAAAATCCTCCCGCTGCATGGGCAGGAGCTTCGCAAGCGCCTTCTTTCGTCCCGTCTCATCATCGGCGAGGATCATCTCCCTCACCGCTGTTATGCGTTCGCCTTCGAAGAACATGTGCTCTGTCCGGCACAATCCGATGCCCTCCGCCCCGAACGCGACCGCCATGGCGGCCTGATCGGGGCGATCGGCGTTCGCCCTGACACCGAGTGTCTTCATCTCTCCGGCCCATGACATGAGCTTTTCAAAGTTTTTGAATATGGCGGACTTGTCCCTATCGAGTGTTTGTTCGATGAGAACCTGAATAACCTCCGACGGCCTGGTGACGATCTTTCCCTCAAACACCTCACCGGCCGTTCCGTCTACAGAGATGAAATCGCCCTCCTTGACCGTCTTCCCTTTTGCCCCTATCACGCGTTTCTTGTAATCGATGACGAGATCCTTCGCGCCCACGACACATACCTTCCCCATCTGCCTCGCAACGAGCGCCGCATGCGATGTCGCTCCCCCGGTGGACGTGAGAATCCCCGCAGCGGCGCTCATCCCGCGTATATCCTCGGGGCTCGTTTCAACGCGCACGAGGATGACTTCCTCGCCATCGGCGAACCGCTTCTCCGCATCGGTGGCATGAAATACGACACAACCGGTCGCCGCCCCCGGCCCGGCTTTTATGCCGCGCGCCAGCAGCCGCTGCTTCTCGATGGCGCTCTGTTTCTCCTTCGCGTCGAAGACGGGCTGAAGGAGTTGATTGAGCTGCTCGGGATCGAGTCTCTTGATCGCCTCCTTCTTCGAAATGCGACCCTCCTCTTCCATATCGAGTGCGATCTTTATTGCCGCAAAACCTGTCCGCTTGCCGTTTCTCGTCTGGAGGATCCAGAGGCGGCCGTTCTGAATGGTGAATTCCAGATCCTGCATATCGGCATAATGCTCTTCAAGCCGATTCCTGATTTCTTCGAGCTGCCCATAGATATCGGGCATTTCCTCTTCGAGTGAAGGCAGATCGCCCTCGCCCTTCTGATGCTTGTTGATCGGTTGCGGGGTTCTGATCCCGGCAACGACATCTTCTCCCTGCGCCTTCATCAGGTATTCGCCGTAGAAGACATTCTCGCCGGAAGCGGGATCTCTCGTGAAGGCGACTCCCGTGCCGGATGTCTCTCCGAGATTGCCGAATACCATCGACTGCACATTGACGGCGGTTCCCCACTCCTCAGGTATATCGTTGAGCCTGCGGTAGGTCTTGGCCCTATCGTTGTTCCATGAGTTAAAAACCGCGCTGATAGCGTTCCAGAGCTGTTCGGTGGGATCCTCCGGGAAATCGATGTTCAAACGCTCTTTGATCATCCGCTTGTATCGCCCGATGAGATCCTTGAGATCGTCGACGGTCAGTTCGATATCCTTCTCGGCGCCCACCTCACCCTTCTTCTGCGAGAGCAGTTCCTCGAACGGATCCGTGTCGTCCTTGTCCTCTGATTTGAGCTCGAGAACCACATCAGCGTACATCTGTATAAAGCGCCGGTAACAGTCGTATGAAAACCGCTCATCACCCGATGCCTTCCCAAGCCCCTCGACGGTATCTCCATTGAGACCGAGATTCAAGACGGTATCCATCATGCCCGGCATGCTCACCCGGGCGCCCGATCGTATCGAGAGCAGAAGCGGCTGCTCCGGATCACCGAACCGTGTTCCCATCAACTTCTCGATTCTGCCGAGACTCTCCTCGACCCGGCTCTCGAGCTCCTCCGGATACGTGTTCCCGTGATCATAGAAATAGGTGCATACTTCGGTAGAAATGGTAAAGCCTGCCGGCACGGGAATGCCCAGATTTGACATTTCAGCGAGATTCGCCCCCTTGCCGCCCAACAAATCCTTCAAACCGGCATTGCCGTCCGCCTCGCCGCCTCCGAAAAAATAGACGCGCCGGGTCACGGAAACCTCCTATCTTTCAATATTGCAATACGTTACAGCCTCGAATCGTTTTCCCTTGCGACAGCTTTGCGTTATTGTACCAATCGGGCATGTAAAGGCAAGGGAATAATGCCGTTGAATTTCTCACTGCCCTCGATGAAAATAGATTGCAGGGCGATAGATACCGATCCGCCGACAGAAGGTTTCGAAATCAGGGAATCCTCTATAGGAAGATTAATAAATTTAGGGGATCCTCAATACCTTGAGAGATTTGCTGTATGAGGTGAATCGGAATACAATGAAATAGACGCCGCCGGCCACTTTTCTTCCCGAATCGTTGGTGCCGTCCCAGGTTACGCCGCGCTCCCCATAGAGCGTCTTGACGAGCGCGCCACGCACATCGTAAACTTGCGATTTCGCCGGATTGGTGAAAAAAGGATGGAATGAGAAATTGACCTGATCTGTGAAGGGGTTGGGATATCCGATGATGAGCACATCCGGCTCCCCTCCGAGTCCCGATGCGATAAGCCCTTGAGGAATGCCGTAACCGAAATCGTTATCGGGATAGTTGTGCCGCGTGGCCGTACAGAGAAGCACTTCTCTGAGCTCCATCGGGCTCCAGTCCGGATGGATCTCGAGCAACTGTGCACAGAGTCCCGCCACCAGTGGAGCCGCGAACGACGTCCCATTGAAGAAAGAGTAATTCGTTTGATCGGGGTATGGCATAACCGAGCGAACGCCGACACCCATGGCGACGAGCTCCGGCTTTATCCTTCCGTCCGCAGTCGGTCCGCGGGAACTGTTGTAGGCCAGCTCGCCGTATCTGTTGACCATCCCCACGGTGATGACACTGTCGCCGTCCGCAGGAGCGATGAGCCCTCCATTCGGGCCGTAGTTGCCCGCGGAATTGACCACGACAATGCCCCTGGATGCCGCGATATCGGCCGCCCTCGTGCAGAGCGCGGTATTGCCGTCGAGTGAATCCGCCGTGTACCATAGCAAATAGCCGACGGAGCTCGTCACGACATCGGCGCCGATGGAGTCCATCCATTCGATACCCGCAACCCAGTTGTCCTCCTCTATCTCTATCTCCTCATCGAGGATTTCCGTTTTCGCAAGAATGTAATCCGCGCCCCACGCCGGACCGATGAGGTCACCCTCGTGATACCCCGCTATGGTGCCGAGAACAGTCGTCCCGTGCATGTCCTGTGAGGGGTGATCCCCCTCCTCATTCGACGTCACGGTGTCGTCCTGAATGAAATCGTACTCTGCTATCACATTCACATGCGTCAACGCTTCGTGTTCTCTCCAGAATCCCGTATCGAGAATCCCGATCAGAACGGGTGATGATCCCGCTTTTCCCCCCGAACCGTTGTATCCGAGCTCGAGCAGGTCCCGCGCCTGAATCTGGGCGAGCTGGTATACGCTCTCACCGTACTGCGCCGGAACAAAGTCATCATGGACAGCCATCGCGCGGTCTCCCACGACCCGATCGATCTCGCGCGGCGGCGCCTTCCGGTAAACGGCAACTTCCCGCGCCATCCTGACAAACGGAAGGGAACATATCGCCTCGATCTCCGAGCAGCGGACCTCGGCGCTCACGGCGTTAAAGTATTTCGAGGTTCGCCTGAGGCGTACCGCATGCGACGATACCCTTTCGATATAGTCAGGATAAACGGGCGGCAATCCGCCCTGTCTTGCATTTGGAGAGCCGCGACGCATCACCCTTCGTGCGGCCCGCGGCGACACGCCCGCCGGCCTGTGCGTTTGAGCGCCCACCGGCGCCGATCCCTCACCATGATCGGTGAAGAAAATCCAGACATGCACCCTTTCATCGGGATGTGAGGAATCGACGAGCTTCTGAAGCCTCCGGCTGCACTTGTGCGCAGATGCCTCATTTACAGAGGATAGAATGCCGGGTTTGCTTCCGGAGGAAGATACGGTACCGATTGGAAACAGACTGACCAGAGATCCGATGAACAGGGAGCAGAGAAACGTTTTCGTAATTGAACGCTTCATCGCCTTTTTCGCCTTCGCTGCCTCTCGACGCGCCGCGCACTGCCTATCTTGAGGTAATGAGCGATATTCGCTTTTTCTTCGATCTTCGGCACGATCATCTCTTTCCCCGCCGATATAATCATTGTAACACCGGGACCGTGACCGCTTGTGATACAGGATGCATGAACGATGATCCCGATCGAAACGGCGCCACTCTTGAGGGCTCCTCCGAAACGGCAGTCGATATCAATAAGAGCGATCACGTCACCGAGGCGAAGGCTTTGCAGTCCGTACTTTTCCACTATCTCTCTGTCGCTGACCTGAATATCATAATCACCACTGAAGCTGTGCCCTTTGCCGAGCCCCGATCCCATGATCGAAGCCGGTATCGCATACGCAACGGGAACAACAAGCTGTTGCTTTTGCATCTTAATGCCCATTTTCTGCAACAGGGCGGGATCGATATTCATCACCTGTATATCGGGATAATCCCTGAGACTGATTCCCTGGCCGAAGGCTCTCACCTGTATACGATCTCCCACGGTGAGCTTCTCGAGAACCTGCTTGGGAAAATCAATGAGGACATGCTCAACGCCACCGTGCTTTCCCGTAACTGTTCCCTTTGCCTTCATCGCGCCGGCGCCGCTGACTACTGCAGCCTCATTGCCGATGCATGAAAGAATGCAGAGGGCGCCGAGACTGGATCGCTCACTTTCCCTCTCCGCTGACGTTATACTAACGCCCGGCTCTACATGGTCACCGGCAAAGTCGAGAGCGGAATCACCGACAGCCACATTGTACGTAATCCCGCCCGAGCCGGGATAAACATGAAGAGAGCCTTCACTATCGACCAGGTATGGATTCTTCAGCGATATCCTCGGATGAACTATCGATCCGAGCACCGACTGCTCTATCAGCTTCTTGACATTCGTTCTCAACATTATTGCATCCCGACTTCTTCCAAAGATGACTTAATAAAATCCCATCACATTGGAAATAAAAAACCGCCCGTCACATGCGGGCGGTTTGTCTGATCGTATCGACATGTTCTATCGTATCACCACAATTCTGCCGTACATTTCCTCTCCACTTTCGGCGTTTTCGCATTTGTATACATAGACACCGGATGCGACATCAACGCCGGACTTATTCTTGACATCCCAGCTAATCACACCGTCCCTCCCATCCGGACTGCTATGGTGAGTATCCCAGATAAGTTCCCCGGAAACGGTGTAGATCTTGATATTGGCTTCCTTGGGAACATTGAAAAACTTGATAGTCTCATCCTGATAGTTGTGATAGTGCGGTGTTATGTGAGCGGAAGTGCCCGTGCGGTAGGGATTAGGAACCGCATATATCTTCGCTATGTTCGTCCCGGAATCAACGGTCACCGCTATCGCCAACGTTGCATCGCTGCAGCGAACGGAATCTTCGGGCTGGGGATAGTTCTGGACAAAGTCAGGATCCTGACAAATATAGCTGTCCCACTTATTGTGAGGATTGAAACCCTTGAAATAACCCCTGTCATACGTTGTAACGGTATAATAGTATGTGAATCCCACGTATGCGTTGCGATCGATCCACTCGTAGTACTTTCTCCCCTGCTCATCCCGCATGGGATACTGCGAAAAATAGATAGAATCGAAATTGACTCCGATGTACGCATCCTCTTTCGAGACATCAACGATAACAACCATCTCGCTCGGCCATTCACTCAAGCCCCGCCACACATGGAAACCTTCAAAATCCTGTAGATCGACCTGGAAAAAAGGAGTGTTGGCGAAAGCCGTATCGATAATACCCTCGCTGAAGTGAGCGTTTATCCCTGTATAGATGCTATCCGTTCGATCTTCCGGATTCCACAGGATAATCGGCAATGGATCGCCCGGAGTATACGACGAACCTACATCGAGCGCGCCGCGGTACGTTCTGCTCATCTGATCGACGGTCTCGATTACGATCGGTATGGTGCGGTCGTATCCGACGGTATCTCTCGTAGCGGTTATCTTTTCGAATTTGAGCGTGCGATCGATCTTTACGTCACCCATATAATATCCGGAAAACGTTACATTCGATATCTCATTCGGATCGCCGGAGCCGAACCAGTTGGTAAAATCAAGTGAACCGATGCCTGTGGCAACTGAATCATGAGCCGGATACCAGCGAACCACCACATTGCTTCCAACCCGTTCGACATATATTGAATCAGGGGGAAGCGCGATAAGCGAAAGCGTGTCGACATAGCTCGGTTCCTGCGCATTCCCATTTACAGCAGTAATAACAATTATAATAAATAAATATACCCTTACCACTCTGTTCAAATTCACCGTACCTCCTTTATGAACGCTCGTTTCAGATTATTCGATTATGGATTCTTCTTTATCCCCCACTCATCCAGGACGACGTCTATGATCTGGTCGACTCCCTCACGATTAAAAAACCAGAGTGGAAAACCGAAGTGAAAACTCTTCCCCGCCACGGCGACTCCCGATTCGACATCGGGCACAATATCCTCATACTTCGAGACCCACAACATAACCACCCCGTTATCGATTGCGGAAAGCGTGCTCCTCGCCCTCATTCGATACATCGGATGGAAGCAACCTTGCGAAACGGTGTAATTTCTGTCCATCCAGTATGCCGGATCGTAAACCTCGACATACGTGAGGCCTCGATCATAGGCGCCATTCGGATCGAAGTATCTTCCCGACCTCGTTACTTCCTCCCAGAGATTAAGACGCTGAGGCAATTCCGGATACTGCGCCGTTATGGGATCATTGTCATCACGCATGCAGAACGACAGCGCATCGAAATCTCTCACTACTCTGGACGGCATATCATCGGCTATTCTTTTTATCCCGACGATCTTATCGACCATTGTTATACAGTAATCCTTGTATGCCTGGCAGAATACCCCGCTTGTATCTCCCTCGCATCCCTCCTGATTCTGCACGATCTCGCAACGGAGCGACATCGGAAACGATTGAGCGGTCGGATTGAGCATCGCGGCCACGCCACCGCCCCTGTCTGATCGACCACAGGTCAGGAGATGCCCTCCCTTCGTCAGGAAGAGAGAGAGGTAGTTGACCGTTAACCTGCCTCCCTGACCGGTCTGGCTCTCGGGTGTGAAAAAGACAATCTCACCCCATGCAGTCACTTCGTTCGAATAAACCCAGATGATATTCTTGTAACGTCCCACGTACGAAATCGGAGGCGCCGTAAAATTGTGCGCCGCCACATCATATATATCGTCTTCTTCCGAGAAACCCTCAGCGCGCCTGCAGATGTCGACCCAGAAGCTGTCATGCTGGGTTTCCGTCGGTATCGCCCATAGTGTCTGGATGAAATCCGTTGAATAGAAATCATCGACCCAGAGCAGGTTTCGCTCCATAGAGAACGGAATGATATTGATCTCTATCTGGCCGAGGGATACTGTTTCTGCATTGTCAACCGTCTCCACAAAGAACGTATGAACGCCCGAGAAGAGCTTTCGCTCCGGCGCGGTTCTGATACTCGGATTGGGCAGCACATCCCAGTCCGCGGGATCGTTCACATCGGCCACATTCCAGCCATACCGGTAACTCTTGACTTCGCCACCGTAGCTGGTCGCGTCGGCGTTCCAGCTGAAGTTCAAGGGAACTCCCGGCGGCAGATCCCGCTTCTCCGGCCTGAAATTCGTCCCGAGAAACTTGAAGCACCCCAGAAACGGTTCGCAGACCGTCAAAAGCGGACCGGCCATCTGTGTGACGATGAATTGACGTACGTTCCTGCACTTGTCGAATATCGCCGTCACCGCCCCTGCCTCATCAATCGCCTGTACGGCGAATATATAATGCTTTGTCATCTCGAGAGGCTCAT
>CBDUQN010000067.1:0-16987 GCA_965369375.1 uncultured bacterium
AACCGGGATTACAGAAGAACGGAGGTGGGAATCCAAATAAGCGTCAGATTCTGATAAAATAGAGCATTCTTCACTTGAGTTAACGTCTCTTCCCTGTCATTCTCTATCTCTGGGAAGGGACAATTTTATAGAGGCGCTGTGCCGGCCGAACACGCCGGGCAGAAGAGTAGATTTGTACATTGAAGCTATCGCAACGTTCGAAAAAAGGAGTTGAATGTGGAGGTAAAGAACAAGCCGACCAAGCCGAAGGGAAAGCTCGGCATACTCACACCGGGTATGGGAGCCGTATCCACGACCTTCATGGCGGGCGTGGAAGCGATCAGAAAGAATATCGCCGTACCGCATGGATCGTTGACGCAATTGGGCACGATACGCCTCGGACGAAGGGATGAAAACAGGATCCCGGCGGTAAAGGACTTCGTGCCGCTCGCAGAGCTCGGACAGCTCGAATTCGGCGGCTGGGACATCTTTGAGGACGACGCTTATGAAGCATCGATCAAGGCAGGCGTGTTGAACAGGGAACTGCTCGACAAGGTCAAACCGTTCCTAAAAGGTATTCACCCGATGAAGGCCGTCTTCGATCAGAAATACGTCAAGAAGCTCTCCGGCACCTGGATCAAGAGCGGGAAGAACTGGTACGATCTCGCCGAGCAGCTGAAGGAAGATATCGTCACATTCAAGGAAACAAACAAGTGCAGCCGGCTTGTGATGATCTGGTGCGCGAGCACAGAGATCTTTTTGAAGCCCTCGAAAGTGCATCTCGATCTCGACTCATTCGAAAAGGCCCTCAAGGACCGGCATCCCGATATTGCGCCGAGCATGGTGTACGCATACGCCGCCCTCTCCCTCGGCATCCCCTTTGCCAACGGCGCGCCCAACCTTACGATCGATATACCGGCGCTCATGGAGCTCGCCTACGAGAAAAACGTTCCAATCGCGGGAAAGGACTTCAAGACGGGGCAGACATTAATGAAAACGATCCTCGCGCCGGGACTCAAGGCGCGTTTACTCGGGCTCAGCGGCTGGTTCTCCACGAATATTCTCGGAAACCGCGACGGAGAGGTCCTCGACGATCCGGAATCATTCAAGACGAAGGAAGAGAGCAAGCTGTCCGTTCTCGAACATATTTTGCAGCCGGATGTCTACCCGGAGCTCTACAAAAACTTCTACCACAAGGTACGGATCAACTACTACCCGCCGCGCGGCGACAACAAGGAGGGCTGGGACAACATCGACATCTTCGGATGGCTCGGGTACCCGATGCAGATAAAGATCGATTTTCTCTGCCGCGACAGCATCCTGGCCGCTCCGATCGTCCTCGATCTCGCGCTCCTGCTCGATCTGTCATCGCGAATCGGTTTTCGCGGCATCCAGGAGTGGCTCTCGTTCTATTTCAAGAGCCCCATGCACGCGCCGGGTCTCTACCCAGAGCACGATCTGTTCATTCAGCTCATGAAGCTCAAGAACACGCTGCGCTACATTAAGGGGGAGGATCTGATAACCCATCTAGGCCAGGAGTACTACGACTAGAACGTTCGATCGATTCTCCGCCGATAGTGAAAAAAAGAGAGACGGAAAAAAGAGAGACGAGCCCTATTTTGGCTCGTCTCTCTTTACGCCGGTCCATCTATATAAAAATTCGGCTGCCAGCTGTCTCAATTGCGCGCCAATACATAGAAATGGTTCCCGCCCCGGTAGACGAGCAGGAGCACCTTGTCTTCCCCCACCCTTTCCAGCTTCTCGTTGAAATCATCGAAATCCTTGACCCTCTTCCGATTCACCTCTACTATCACGTCTCCCTCTCTGAGACCCGATTCCGCGATCGGTGAACCTGGATTGATCTTGGTGATAACGACTCCCCGCATACGCGCGGGAAGATTCAGTTGCCTCCGGTAATTGTCGGACAACTCGTCGACTTCGAGACCAGCGAGGAGACTCGACGCCCCCTCATCATCCTCCTCTTCACCCTTCTCGGCGGTATCGGGGCTTTCACCGACCCTCACCTTGAGCTTTTCGATCTCGCCGTCCCGCAACACCTCGACCTCGACTTTCGTGCCTGGCTCTGTTACTGCAACGAGCTGCTGCAACTCGCTCGCGTCGCCGACCTCCTTCTTATCGAAAACGAGGATCACATCGCCCTGCTCGATGCCGCCCTTCATGGCCGGGCTGTCATCGGTGACATCGGCGATGATGACTCCTCTCGCCTCTTCGAGGTCGAATACGTCCGCCATCTGCGGCGTCATATCCTGGATCTGGACGCCGAGCCAACCGCGTATGACTCGGCCGTGCTCGATTATGCTCCCCATCACCGAATTGGCGAGATCAATAGGGATCGCAAACCCGATACCCTGGCTGCCGCCCGTTCTGGAAAGGATCGCCGTGTTGATCCCGATCAGCTCGCCGCGTATGTTGATCAACGCCCCACCGGAGTTTCCCGGATTTATCGCGGCATCGGTCTGAATGAAATCCTCGAAGTCGACGAGGTTCAGATCCGATCGCCCGAGTGCGCTGACAATGCCCATCGTGACCGTCTGTCCGATACCGAAGGGGTATCCGATCGCAAGCACTACCTGCCCAAGCCGCAGCTCCGATGAGGATCCGAGCTCTAGCGCCGGGAGACCCTTCGCATCGATTTTCAACACGGCGATATCACTGCGAGGATCAGTGCCGACGATCTCGGCATCGTACTCCGTTTCATCGGGCATGGTGACGAGCACCGCCTCTGCCTGTTCGACGAGATGATTGTTGGTAAGTATATACCCGTCTTCCCTGATGATCACGCCAGAGCCGAGGTTTCGCTCGACGCGCTCGCGCGGCATGTTGAACCGCCGGTAAAACTCATCGCCGAAAAAGCGCCTGAAAAAGGGATCCGAGAAGAAGGGGTGATCGAAATCGCCCCGCGCTTCGATAACCTTCTTCGACGATATGTTCACAACGGCGGGCACTACCCGTTCGATGACATCGGGCAGATCATTCCGGGCCCATCCCTGCGCATGGGCTGAGCCTAAAAACACGCTCTCGGGACTTCCGGGATCACCTTCAGTGACGGCGGCCCGCTCGAAAACAACTCCGGCGAGAAACGTAAAAGTCACTACAAGAACGATGATTAGCGATTTGTAATTCAGCCTCATACGCTTCATAATTCTTTCCTCCTTTGATACTCACTTCATGCATTCGCTTCACAAGAGTATTACAGTCTTTTATTGAGAATAGTTCCAACTAAAGATGAGCCGCGCTAGAAACGGATCTCGAACCCATCGTAATGTGAGCCCGGATCGAGCTCCTCGATATCCAGGCCGGTGACATGTGCCGCTCTCGGACCGATGCGGAGCTGTTTGATGAATTCACCGACCAGTCCCCCCTCTCCCTCGACCTCGACCTCGACCGAACCATCCGGTCTGTTCTTGGCATAGCCGCCGAGATTCAGCTCGTGGGCCAGATTCCTTGTAAAATAGCGGTACCCGACCATCTGGACGACCCCCCGTACAATGATGCGATTCCTGATCAAAAAGCCTCCCTCTCGCCACCAATTGGCATTCACCTAATCTCTCATTATAATGGATCTTCTCTGATATGAGCGATATCTACTTGTACGTTTCGATGAACTTCCGAAACGACCTATCCCAAGTCTTCTCGATATCATCCGGAAAACAGCATGCGGGCAGCCCTTTCATCCTCAGATGATACTGGAGGCAGGCACAGCAGTTGCCCTTCCGTGAGCACCCCTCTATACGTGCAGTTGCAGGACTCTAAATGTGCCTTGAGATTCTCGCAGTCTATCGACCATTACGTTCCTCCCTCTGATGAGCTGAATGTAATCTGAAATCACATAACTTTTCCAGTAAAAACAGTTTATAGGGACATAAAAATGTGTTATACTGATGATTCATTCCAGCATAAGGGAACGATGCAGAGAAGAGAAAAGGTATTCTACGCAGCTATCGCTCTCCTTGCCGTCACCATTCTCGCCGGAAACACAAGGTCGAGCACGATAGAGAAATCTTTCACATTCGAAAACCCGAGCTTCGTAACTACACCTGCAGGCTCAGTGGTCGAGGTGCACGGCTGCCTGAACGTGGCTCTCCCGGGCGAGCCGATGCTCCCGGTGTACTCTGCCTGTTTCCTGCTGCCTCCCGGAGAGACCGTATCGTCTGTATCCGTCGAAACTCCCGAATCTGTAATTATTAAAGGTAGTTACAGCATTGCACCGATGCCCGTCCAGACGCCTCCCGGACGGGATTCAGCCGCGCAGATGATGCGAAAGAGCGAAATATACGGCTCTATCTCTGTGTACCCCGCTGAGCCGGTTGCGGTCACGAGCGAACAGACGATAGCGGGGCTTCGTCTCGCCTATCTCACGATCCACCCCTGTCGTGTTATACCCGCATCCGGCACGGTAACGTTCTTCCCTCGAATCAGGGTAACGATAGAAACGGCCGCCGCCCCGGCGCAGGCGATCCATGCACCCTCACGGCTGCGATCGCGGGCATTTCAGAGAATCGCACCATCCCTGCAAAATCCGGAAATGCACAGGCTCTACGAGGGGCGCAATGCCTTATCGGCGGAATCGATTACACCCGTCGATCACAAGCCGTACATCATCATCACGAGCGAGTCTCTGGTCGAAGCCTTCCAGCCGTTCGCCGATCTTAAAACGCAGGAAGGTTTGAGAGCGGAGATCGTCGATCTGACGTGGATCGGATCGAACTTCACCGGCATCGATCTCCAGGAGCAGATTCGCGCCTTTATTGCCTACGCCTATCAAAACTGGCAGACGGAATTCGTCCTGCTCGGCGGCGACGACGAGATCATCCCCCACCGCGGTCTCTACGTAAAGGTGGGAACGGAGATCGATGCGGATATTCCCTCCGATCTCTACTTCGCGGCCCTCGACGGCAACTGGAACAGCGACGGCGACTTGTATTACGGCGAACCGGGGGAAGAAGACCTGCTCCCGGAAGTCACGATCGGAAGATTGCCGGCGGATTCCGCGGAAGAAGTTCAGAACTTCCTGGCAAAACTGACCCTGTATTGCAAATCGCCCGTGCCGTCGCGTTGCACGAATTCACTGATGCTCGGCGAGCTGCTCTGGTCCACCGATGGAGTGGACACATGGGGCGGGGACTACAAGGACGAGATTCTGCTCGGCTCGTCGAATTATGGATTCACTACCGCCGGTATACCTGAGCACTTTGTGAACACCATTCTCTACGATCGCGATCTCTCTTTCCCCTGGAACCTCTCGCATCTTCTGCCGGCTCTCAACGACGAGGCCCACATCATCAACCATGCCGGTCATGCCAATATTCACAGCGTCATGCGACTCAGCATCTATGACATTCCCCTGCTGACTAACAACGGGCCGGGGGACATGCCGTTCATAGGATATTCGCACGGCTGCTATGCATGCTCGTTTGACAATCGTGACGATCTGGGGGCATACCACGCCGACGACTGCATCGGCGAGGCACTCGTCACCGGTCCGGCGGGCGCCGTCGCATTCGTGGGAAATACGAGGTACGGTTGGGACGCGCCAGGCTCGACGGCGGGCGTTTCACAGTTCTTCGACCGCCATTTCTTTGATGCGATCTTCGGTGAAGGTATTCTTGAAATCGGCAAGGCGCTCGACGATTCACGCATAGATAACATCCCGTACATCTCATATGCCGCAATCCGGTGGGTGATGTATGAAATGTGCCTCTTCGGAGATCCTTCGATGTCCATCTGGACACAACCGCCCGAGCGGCTCACTATCGTTCATGACAGTGTCATCGTTGCGGGGCAGGAGGCCCTGACGGTCTCGGTTTCCGGCGTCGGCGGGCCGATAGAGGGAGCGCGGGTTTCACTCTTTAACGAATTACTCAATACATATCGCAGCGCCGTGACGGACTCGAGAGGGATCGCCTTCGTCAACACGGGAGAACTCGCTGCGGGAGAGGTGCTGCAGCTCTCCTGCAGAGCGGGGAATCATTACGCTTACTCGGAAACACTTTCCGTCGCAGCTATTACATCATCCCTTCCGACCATTGTGAGCCTGATTCTGGACGACGATCCCGTCGGGCAGAGCTCCGGCGATGGAGACGGCACCGCCGAGGCCGGCGAGGTGATCGAAATCGACATCACCGTTGAAAACGCGGGCATCGCAACGGCGATCGGCACGGAAGTGCATCTATCCTGCTTTGATCCGTATGTCTCCCTGATAGACAGCATCTGTCCGGTTGGCGATCTTGCTGCGGGCGCAAGCGTACTCAAGGACGCGGCGTTTACTTTGGGATTCGATACGAACATCCCGGATGGCCGCATCGTCGAGCTCGAACTCACGATACTCTCCGGGGAGGGCCGGTGGAAAATGCCCTATTCGATCACGGTAAACGCCCCCAATCTCATGCTCGAATCGTGGATCGTCACCGATTCGCTCTACGGCAACGGTAACGGCTGCCTCGAACCGTGGGAACACCAGACCGTCCATTGCAGCTGGAAAAATACCGGAGGCGTCGATTTCATGTCGCCGCGCCTGACACTCTCTTTCCCCGGTGGTTCGTGGGCGAAAGTCGTCGTAACCCGGGTTGAGGCCCCATCGATTCCCGCCGGAGGATCGATGGATTTCGAGGGGGGGCTCCGCTTCTATATCCGTGACGACACACCGCCCTTCTCTCAGATTTCGATGCTTCTGACGATCGAAGGCGCCAATGCGGGCTCGATAACGGAAACCGTGAAGCTGAGAACGTGCGGATACGAACTGTTCGATGCGGTGAATTCGGAAGAGTTTTGGGATCACAGCACCCTCATCGGTCTCGATGGATGGCACATCAGCACCGAGCAGTCACATTCAGGGGCGGAAAGCTGGAAGTGTGGGGACAACGCAGCCGGCTCGTATGCGAATATGATGGAAGCGGTGCTCGTTTCTCCCCCTCTGTGCCTCTATGAAAACTCGATGCTCTCCTTCTGGCACTCCATGGAAGCGGAAGCGGGCACGTATTACCCCTACTGGGCGCTCGATGCGGCGGTCGTGGAGATATCAGCGGATAGGGGAGAAACCTGGACGATCATCAATCCCGTCGGACAGTATCCCGCGAGAGCCAGCTCCGCCAACACGATATTCTTGCCGGCCTACGCGAGATGCTACTCGGGATCGATCGCCTGGAAACTCGAACAATTCGATCTCTCGGCCTACCACGGACCGGTGATGATCCGGTTCCATTTCGCGAGTGACGAGCAGTTCGGATTCGAGGGATGGTACATCGACGATATCCAGATAACAACGGACGTTTCGACCGGTGTCGAAGACGGTGACACCCCTCCCAATCGATTTATCAACGCATTGAGACCGGCATACCCCAATCCCTTCAATCCGACGACGGTGATTCCCCTGGAGGTGGCGCGGCGGGCCCGTGTCGACGTGGTTATCTATGATGTTGCCGGCCGCCATGTGCGTACGCTGATGGAGGAGACACTCGAACATGGGCGTTACCAGACAACATGGGACGGAAGGGATTCACGCGGAATCCCCGTTTCGAGCGGTGTCTATTTTTGCAGCGTGAAAATCGGCATATTCACTGCAAATCAGAGGCTCATCCTGATCCGGTAACCGCGCATGTTCGTTCAATGAAATAGGCAGCCGGCCGACTTGCGCGGCGACTACCTCGTAACTATCAGTACTAATTATAGTTAGATGAACTTATACGTTATTCCCATCGACAGGGTCTGCTTGAACCTTGCCTTGAGATCGACCTGTTTGTCGTAGAGTATTTGTATGTAAAGATTCACCATGAGATGCTCCGTGATATTCGCGGTAAACATGTTCTCCCAGTTGACATCAGGGGCTTTCCAGTAATCCTCATTCGGCTGGCCCGTGAGCGCATCCGCTTCGGAGAAATACAGAGCCCAATAAACGGTGAGCTTGGACGCGAATGTCAATTTGTCATCGGCGAATGGGCTCTTGTACTCCGCATCAAACGTTAAACCCGCATCACTGCTTGTGAGCGTTTCACGCGCCATGGTATCGGCATTCAACTCGTCGCGATTCATAAACTGCCTGAGCCCGCCTCCGAATCTCGCCATCAAAATGCGATTCTCTTCTTCGATGAACATCTTGGCGATACCCGCCGCTTCTGTGAATTTCAGCGGATTGACATAGCGATCCTTCAATGGATCACTCGCATCGAGAAACTGCGATTCAACTCTGACCGAGATAAAGGGATCGAAGGTCTTGCCTAGGAGAAAGCGAAAAACCGATTCGAAATCTATCAGATCTGTTGTTTTCACCGGTTTCGACCAGTTCTTCGTCTCGACGTTCTGGTTATGCGTCTGTCCGAATGAAAGCCTCAAGGTATTCATCGTATTGACTGAAGTACCGATCAATTTCTCGGCGCGTGAGTTGGAATTGAGCGTCCATGACAAAGCGCCGGCCTCTCCCCCGACCCAGTTGTCGCTGTAGTTGCTCTGTGTGAGCGTGATGTTCGCTTCGGACGTCAGCTTCCATGGTTCCGCCGATGCGGACGAAACCATCAGTATAACGAGCACGCTCAATGCGGCACAGTGCAGACCTTTCATGCGAACCTCCTTTTTGAGCTTTGAGTGTTTCGGGAACGGCCGTTCACGCTGATTCGAGCATCGCCTTCCACCTGCTGATATGACCATGTTCGTCCGCCTGATCCTTTTCTATGATTCTTCTCGTGTCATCGTCCCAGTCGATGGTGCGGAGCAGTTCGGCATAGTGATCGACCGCTTTCGACTCCACCCAGACACCGGTTCTCAATATCGCCTTTGTCCCCCTCAGGCGTGAAAAGAATCCAAAGCAGAATCCTACGATCCAGTAGGCGAACCTCAATTTGCTCGGCTTCATGCCGTACTCGTACAGCTTGACCTGGAAATCCTGGAAATGGGTCATTTCGTTGCACATGGCGGCGATCAGCTGACGATTGAGCTCGTTGTCCTCTTTCGTGATCTGAAATCTATAGATGTTGGTCGCCATGAGCTCCAGCGTATGCAGGGCGAGCAATCCTTTCTTGATACCTTTCAGCCGCTTCTCATCCATCTGCTGCCCTCTCATCTTGACGTCCTCCGCCCGAAATTGAGGGCGTATTATCGAAATATCGTACTCCTGTTTTCCCTCCATAATTGCAGAAACCTCCTGTCAACAGCGCTACCGGCTCATAAACCGCTTGAAGAATTTTATATGCCTGTCCGCAATCACCTCCCAGCTGAAATGATCGATGATCGTTTTCTGCCCCGCCGCGCCGTATCTCTCGACGAGGCGCCCGTCCTTCAGCATGGAGGTAATGGCACCAGCGAATTCCCGGGGATCGTTTGGATCTATCAGAAGACCGTTCTCACCTGTGCTGATAACATTCTTGATGCCGCCGAATTTCGAAGCAACAACGGGTGTCTCACACGCCATAGCCTCGAGCGCGGTCATGCCGAATGGCTCGAAGATCGACGGCAGCACGAACAATTCGGCCTGTTGATAGAGCGGTACGAGGTTCTCATCGGGAACGTATCCGATTATCTTCACACGCTCCTCCATCCCCTTCTAGTCAATTATGCTCTTCATCGAATCGAGAACCTCCCGCTCACGCTGCTCGGGCTCTGCGGAGCCGCCGCCGACTGGATCTGATCGTGCCGATCCCGAGCCCCTGTCCGCCGACTTGAAATAATGAACATCGACCCCGGGGCAAATGACGACGACGTTAGACGACGACGTTATCGGATTCGAAGTTATACAGATCGGTGAGTTTTTCCCTCTGAAGCATCGTCGTCACCGATTGCGCTTTCACCGATCGAAAGATTCTTAGCTCTTCCGCTATGCGGTGTTCTTAGTTGTATTTTTTCTCCATCTCCACGGGATCTTCACCCATCTGTTCGCGCTTCCATGCGCCGAGAGAGTGTGCGGTAAAGAACGGAAGCTTCTCGAATGCCTTGGCGACATCCAATGTAACGATGCCGGAGTCGACGTAGTGCCCGTGATACAGGTCATACGCGATCCCGTTGTCTTTGATAAAGGCGATCATGTTTTTCGCCAAATCGGGCAAAACGTCATAGATAAACTCTTTCGGTATAAACTCCCAGGGACCGGCCTCGATGCGTATGACCCGGACACCGGGGGAGCCGGCGACCGGATCGATCTGACTCTTTTCGGAATCGAACCATCGCGTGTAAATGTCGACTTCGACGCCGAGCCTCGAGAGCGCCTTGGCCAGTTCGAGCACGTAAACGACCTGGCCACCCGTGTCCGTTCTCCCCAACTGCGGCACGGGATCGAAATATCCGTGAGTGCTCAACATACATATTCTCTTGAATGTGCCGCTTTCTTTACTCATGATGCTTTTTCCTCATCTCGGCATTCGTCTTCGGAGGATAGACAAAATAATCGTCCTGCTGCAAAATTATGCTATTTATCCCTTTTTCCGCCAACTGCTGCTAAATGACGGCGGTTATCTCGGACTTCCCGCTTCCGGATTCACCCGCAACATTGACAATAAACCTGTTTGCGGAATTCTCGATCTCGGAAAACAGTAGTAGCACGATCTGCGTCGCGGCCCTGACATGCTCTCCGCGAATGACGAGCTTGTCTCTCCTCATATGCATCTCCTTTCAGGCGTTTTCAATGGAAGCAAGACTAGCATAATTTCATTATTTGCTAAAACCTATCTTTGTATCAAAAAGGAGCTATTTCAAGAAATATGCTCGACCCGTCAACATCCGTGCATCGTGCCTCAACATGCATGTCTTCAACCATAGACATGAATTGTTCCGGTGCGACGGTTGTGGCGGTGAAGCCGTCCTTGCAGGTGATTACTCCGTTGCCCGTCTTGCCGTAGTCTATTTCGCCGATAAGGCCCGCTTCTGATTGCAAACGGAACCATTCCAATCGCTCTTCCCAGAATTTATCGGAATAGCTCGAAAAAAGCACCCTACCGCCGGGCACGGTCACGCGTACGCTCTCCCTGACGAGCTCGCGTTGATCGACATGGAACGCGGAAATCCCGTTTTGAATGCAGGCTACCAGATCGAATGCTGCGTCGCGGAAGCCAAGCAGTATCGCGTTCATATTAAAGAGCGAACAGCTGGGGATTCCGCGAAGCATCTCTTGCGCCATCTTCAGACTCTCGTGCGCCGTATCTATACCTATGACGGCGCCGGCGCATCGAGCGAGATCGGGAAGAATTCGTCCGTACCCGCAACCGAGCTCGAGAATCGTGTCACTGGGATTGAGAAATGATTGGATGTATTCGACCTCGGCCTCGAGATACCGGCGCACCCGCGGTGGTGCGATTTCGTAACATCGTTTCAGCCGTTCGGCCGCGAGTCTGTCACTGTAGTAGCCCGCACTGCCGTCTGAGCGTTTCAAAGGAATCATCTATTTTCTTTTTTTCGCAGCAGCCTCATCTGAACAGCTTCGCTGCGGAGCTCTCTCAGCGCGTCCGCAGCCACCCACCGGGCGCCGCGCGAATCGACCTTTGCGATATCGCAGGCCACCCTGATCGCTTTTCTGTTGAGAGCGCGGTTTCTCTTTCCTATCTGGCGGAGAGCCCAATTGACCGCCTTCTTCACATAGTTCCTCCCGTCCACCGACTCTCTCTCGATGAGCGGGAAAAATTCTTCAAATCGCTCATCCGCGGCTTTTTTATCGCTCACCGCGAGGCGGGCCATCAGTACGAAACCTGCCCTCTTTACGAACTCCTCCCTGCGCGCGCTCCACTCGACGGCCTTGCGATGGGCGAATCCCGTCTTTTCGAACAGATTGCTGCAGCATTGATCGCACACATCCCACGAATCGAAATCCCTCGCCCACCGCTCCATTTTTCTCGCCGTCACGTTTTCCGGATCATGAACCATACCGGCGAGGATGCGCGCCTCGTGAATACCTGACGCCCAGAGCATGTCCGCCAGAGCGGCATCTTTTCCGATTTCTTTCGCGATCCCGCGCAAGTTTGGAATCGAGATCCCGAGAGCGCGAGCAGGATTTATCCTGTAGCGCGCCATGCCCGCAACCGCCTCCCTGTCGGAGAGAGATCTGAGCCGCTTCATTATCTTATTGAACAGGGCATCCTGCATCGCAGTAGGGGAACCCTCACTCATCCCATTCTATATTCTCGAGATATTGCCTGAGACGGCCTTTCACTAATCCCACTCTATATTCTCGAGATATTGCCTGAGACGGCCTGCCGTTCTGAATTTACGAATTATGAGCGATCGTTTGAGCCCGCAGCATATACTTTTGATCTCTGGAGGATGGTTGGCATAATGCTTGGCCCCGCCGAGCGCATCATAGAAAATCCTTATCAGGTCACAGACGTCATTGCGAATATTCTCTGCATTCGGCGCCCCCCAGTTATACATATCGACCAGTTTCACGTAGAAAGAAATGCCCTGGCGTCGAATCATGATGTTATCGTCATGCAGATCGCCGTGATACTCGCGCGAGGCGTGTATATTCTCCACTCCGCTCGCGAGCACGTGGAGAAGATGCAATCCCTCGAATTCGGTAAGCCGTTTTCCCCGTTGCTTTTTGAGAAATTCGCTCAGCAACTCCCCCTCGACGTAATCGGATACGAGGAAACTGATCGTACAGCCCCTGAAGCGGAAGCTGTCCTGTGTGTAATACTGGATGAGTATGGGACAATGTCTCAGCCGGTGAAGCTTTCTCGCATAGAACTTAATCGCCCTGTTATGGAGATTGTTTTGAGGAAAGAAAAATTTTGCGGCCCGCTCCACATCGATACTGCGTTCACGTACTTTATACACCTCTCCCTCCCAACCGCTTCCCAGGAACGACAGCACCTCGTATTTGCCGGCTAATATCCTTCCGGGTTCGATGTTGAAATGATCAATCCGTTTTTCTGCGCTTCTGACCATGTCTGTTACCTACCTGTACTCGTACCACTCTTCGTCTCTCGGGGGCAATTTAAGCTCCGGACGGAATATGAGTCATGCGAGCAAGCCAACGGGCCACGATAGCAGAAGAACGAGAAGCGCAACGAGTCAGCCCGACTTCCCTCGCTTCTCCGCATCGCCGGCCGCCCAAATGACACTCCATATATACAGCCAGAGGAATCCCAGGAGAAAGAGAAATAAAAAGATGTGTGCAAGAATTTGCATGTTATCTCCCTCGCTTGGCCTATAATGATTCGCCCCTCTATCCGCCCGGCTATCGTACTAACTCAGTGATATTTATAAAGTTATATGGGTGCTTGTCGTCCTCGATAATATAGTGCATATCGGGCAGGAGCTCGAGCTCGGTGTCGAAGTAGAGATTGAAAATCACCCGAAAAGAGTTTACCGGCGTTATCGATTGATACAGAACGGAATAATCGCCGCCGGGGAGGTAATAGGCATTCAGTATACCCATTTTCTCTATGATCTCCTCCCTGCTCGCCTTCAGCCAGCTGAAATCATCCCCTTCGATCCGGTACCTTTTCGGAAACGGCCCCTCATCCGCCTGTATGACGATGATCGGTTCAACGACGGAGGCGGCGATAATCCTGTCCACGAGATCGAGAACAAGGGTATTGGTATGGATCAGCTGATCGATATATTTCACGGCAATGGATCTCACATTCAAATCTTCCTCCGACAGATAGCTGCCGTCCCGGTTGAATATATGCGGCTCGTGTGGAAGGAGCATGTGAGCGAAAACAAAAGTCGGCTCTTCATTGCCCGGAATCCCGGCGAGCTTCCGGAACTTGTACAGCACCCGTTCCCGCTGCTCCTTGCGGCTATCATAGATATTCAGCCTTTTGCCGATTATATAGAGCTGCGTCGTTCTATAGAGCATCATTGAAAATTCAGGCAGTATCTGCATATTGTAATTCTCATCGGCGAATACATTCCTGCTCGTGGGCTCCCAAAAAGATCCGAAGTGAACAAACCGGTATCCGCGGGATTTGAGGAACCGCCATACCTTGTAATCGCGCAATCTGTTGTAGAGCGGCAACCGATTATCCGAATCCTCGCCGACGGCATCGCTCAGGTAATTAATGTATTCCATGTTCAGCGAGGAGGCGAGGGAATGTGCCGTCTTCGGATAATTAGCATTGCTTTGCCGGGCCACGTAAAAACCCCTCTTCTCGAGCTGGACGACGAAAGCGCTGTTGTCGTAGTCATATACATCCGCGAGCGTCGCATTACTCGCATACCGATCGAGGATTATGTAATAAACATCCGGCAACCGTCCGGCGCTCCCTTCTGGCTCATAAACTTCCGGCGATAGACGTGCCGCATCGATCGTTCTCTTACCCGACCTGTATCTGATCTGATACGTGCCTATTGTAATGAGAGAGATGCAGACGAGAATGGCCGCGACAACATTGAGTATGCTTGTCACATCCCGCAGATCGCTTTTCGTTTTGAAGGTAACGTACGAGATGCAGATAAAGAGTAATAGCCATACAGCCTGCAGCACGACATGCCTGCCGAGCACGATGCCGCCGAATCTCCACCCCTCTATAAGGTGATGCACATGTCCGTAAGAAAGAAAGAGCACGATAAACGTGGACACGATAATGCTCGCTTTCCAGGTATCCTTCGATATCAACCGAAACACAAGAAACAGTAAAATACACAGGGCGAGCGAGAAAAGCAGCGGACTCCAGATCTCGCGAAAGAATACGATATCAATATTGTGGGAATACAGGAACAATACGGGGAATATCGTGAACAGAAGAGGATGGATTAACGGTGACCGTTTCATCGATTACTATTCTACTTCTTTTTCATCAAGTACATCACTCTCTGTGACTGCTTGACCGGCACCTTCGTTTCGATTTGGAAGTACTCACCGAATGCTTCCTCAAAATGCTCTTTAGTGTAATGGTCGAATATGTCTTCACGCGTCGTCAGCAATCTCCGGACCTGAGAATCCGTTTTGGGAACGAACTCTATGATGAGCGTGCCGCATGTCTTCCTGAAAAAATCAGCTATCTTCAATAATGGCAAGTTGTTGGAAATTGCCAGGTGATGTATCAGAGCCAGCGCCAGCGCCGCATCGGTCGGACCGCGATCGAGAAGGGACATTCGTTCGTTGTGCTCCCAGCCGAGCCCGGGACTCGGGTTGGTCAGATCGAGCAGCAGCGGTAGAATATGTACCTCACCCTTTCTCACGCACTCTCTGTAATTCTTCTCGACTGCGGCGGGATCGATATCGAACGAGATGGTGGGTATGCCCTTGCCGGCGGCGACGCGGCTGAACATCCCTTCATTCGCGCCGAGGTCCCAGACACGTTCCGGCTTGACCCTTTCCAGAAATTCCGCGACAAGCTCGACTTTGTGATTCAGCGAGTCTATCGAGTAATTGGTATCATCGTAATATTCGGCCCATTCGGTGCCACGGGCTTTCCATCGCAATCCTCTTACCGCCGAGCGCAGGTTATCGATGAGTCCGAGCATCCCGAGGCGGCTGACCTTTCTGACTTTTTTCTCGACGAACTTGTCGGCGAAGTGCTCCTGGCTCTTCGCGTGGAGACGGATATGGGAGAAGAGCGAAAATTTGAAGCTCGCCGCGAGCGGCAGCAGTGAACTGGCCAGATCGAGGGGTATCCCGTCGATGTAGATCCGGAGCATCCGGCCGAGCCTGATATCCCGGTAACTCATGAGTGCGAGCGGCGCGAGGAAGTGCTGGCAAAACTGTCGATACGCCACCCAGGGTGTTCCCTCGGCATACGTTTCGAATGAGAGAGTATCTATGAGAACCGGCTTGCATTTGATGAATTGAATGTTGTACGCGCTGCCGTCTTTGAGCGACATGCCGTAATCGAGGGCATGACGCTGAATATCGAGTGTCGCGAGCGCCGCATCTTTCAACTGACTGAAGCACCATTCATACGGATATGAGATGAACGGCACTTTCTGCGGTTTGATTATCTTGTATGCCGCGTCCGGACGGGGGGGCTCTATCTCGACTTCTTCATGCGGTACGAGCAGCTCCGATTTTGTGAGAAAATCATACAAACCCGAGCTCATGAACCGATCATAGTGTTCCCGGTAGCCGGTGTTTATCTGGCGATAGAGTTTTCCGTCCCTTACAAAGAGAAAACCGCTCGGGTCCCGGAAGGAACTCCTGATTATTCCCTTGCCCTCAGGATCGGTCATTCCCTTACTTTCGTGAGAATATCCGCATCAGGAATAGCTTTATTCTGTGCCAGAACAGTTTTATAGCGAATAATCCGCCGAGGACGGCGGCCAGGATGATCTGCAGGATGTAACTCCCCGTGCCGGGATCGAGATAGGCATACAGCGGTGCGGGAATCACTGTGAGCAGCACGGCGCAAACAATGCACGCTGCTGCGATTCCCCTGAGTAATGTCATCACGATTCTCTCCTTCCCGAACTCCGGTCACCTGCAAGAGCTCTGCCAAACGCCTGAGATCGAGCATCGTATGCCTTGCGCCAGCCCCCGATGCCGGCGGCTTTTATCATGCTTGCATGCTTCATCCTACCCTTCCCAGACCTCCGGTTCGAATTTTCCAGGCGAATACAGCTCGATTCGGTACGGCTTCACGATCACGACGCCGTAATTCGGATCTTGCGGTCCCTCGAAAATTTCCTTGAGCATTTCGCTCCAAAAGGCGTCCTTTTCGCCCTGATCCGTCACGAGCTCGGCGCGCCCCTGTATCTGCATGTAGTTCTTCCAATTCTCCATATCTGTCACACCGCACACCATATGAACTTCGGGATTCTTTTTGAACTGCGCTACTTTTCGGGAGCTGATAAACGTTGAAAAACGGATCGTCATATCTTCGCTTGCCACCGGCACGACATATCTCACCCATGGTTTGGCATCTTCGGTCACCGTCGCGAAACCCGCAAGATGAGGTGTGGAAATAACGCCCAGGATGCGCTTCTTCAAATCCTCCATCGAATACCTCCTCTTTCCTCCATAGTTGTATCTTATTCTAAGGCTTAAGTCTAGGGAATTCTTCCGCTTCGGCCGGAACGGGCCGGGCACCGGGTGGCGTCGAGCGGAACGCACCAGGCGGGGGTGTCAAAC
>CBDUQN010000068.1:0-16836 GCA_965369375.1 uncultured bacterium
CTGATGAATGACATTGGGCATACCGACGGTGCCGATAACATAGAGCCTGGCGTCGTTTTTCAGAAAGTTGTCGCCCTTGTAAATAAACGCCAGCCAAATTATTCTCGAGAATGAACTCGAATAGTACTCATTCACCGAATCTGCGCTGGTGATAAAGACGGTATCGATAGGCTCACCTGCCAGGGTCAACGTTCTATCGGTATCTCGATCCTGCAGCTCGACAGGATTATCGTCATAGAATTTTCGGTTAAAAGCAATAGGCGGGAAAATCCTCGGATTCGGATAGTGCACCGCCTATGGTAACCTTTTAATTTTAAACAAAATGGTGCTTGTGGAACGCTGGAGAAAGGAGTACAATCCGGTTCGCTCACTTTTGAACCGGCAATCTCTCGAGGATTTATCAATGGAACGTATTAAAAAGCTGCAGCAATCCCTTGCCGAGAAAGAAATAGATTGCGCGCTTCTGCTCTACCACCGTGACGTTTACTACTACGCGGGCACGGCGAGACCCGCTTCACTTGCGCTGACACCCGAACGCGCAGTGTTGTTCACGAGACGGGGCACACACTGGATATTGGCTGAGTCACGGGTTCGGGACATTCGCGAGGGAGGATTGAGCTCCATTTTCGACTGGATGAGAGAAAATGGCGTAATGAAAGGAACGCTCGGTATCGAAATGGACCTCGTATCGGCAAACCTCTATTTGAGGATGAAAGAGGAACTGCCTGCGGTCACCTTCACCGACATATCCCCGATCATTATCGATCAAAGGCTCGTAAAGGACGAATCAGAGATAGAATCAATACGGGGCGCCTGCCGGATCGTAGAGGAATCTCACCGGCATCTCCCCCGTATTCTGAAAGAGGGCGCAACCGAGCTCGAACTGGTGGCGGAACTCGAGAAGATCGCCAGGATTCACGGCCACGAATCATTCGCAATCCTGCGCAAGAGGATGGAAACCGAGATGGGGACCGCGCTCGTGCTCTCCGGTGAGAACCTGAATATAATAGGCGGCTACGGTCAGGTGGTGACCGGCACGGGCCTCAGCCCGGCATTCCCCTACGGACCTTCGAGAAGAGAAATACAGGCCGGTGACACCGTCGTCTTTGACATAGCGGGAATGTACGAGGGTTACCATTCCGATCTGGCGCGCACCTACTGCGTGGGTAAGGCGGGCAAAACGACACTCGAAGCACACGACGCGCTCAAAGATATTCAGTCGACGATAATGAAAGCGGCGAAGCCGGGAAAAACTGCAAACGAGATATACGATACGGCTGTCGCGAGAGCGAATGCGCTCGGGTGGGAAGATTATTTCCAGGGATACGGTGAACAGAGAGGCGCCTTTGTCGGCCACGGCCTCGGACTCGAGATCGATGAACCGCCCTTGCTCGCCCCCAGGGACGAAACCGTGCTCAGAGAGAACATGACCTTTACCACCGAGATATTCATGGTCCATCCCGAATTCGGGGAGGTCAAACTCGAGGATACGCTCCGCGTCACGGCAAATGGCGCGGAATTCCTCACCGACCTGGATCGCGAAGTGACGGAAGTCTAGAACGGCTGCCGGCGCGTAATATCCCGGCCCTCGATAGAGCGGAACGCTCCGGGTCATAACAGAGCGGAACGCCCCGGCCCGTAATAGATCATAACGCTCAGGTCCCGCAGCTCAGGTCCATTATATAATTGACTTTAGCGCAACTTCACCTATAATACGCGCTCAATAGTTCAGAAAAATCGTAGATGCTATGTAAGGGGTTCATTATGGCCGAAATGTTATGGAAACCGTCGCGGGAACGTATCGAGCGAACAAATATGTTCCGTTTCATGCATTTCATCAATGAAAAACACGGCAAAGACTTTTCATCGTACGAGCCCCTCTACCGGTGGTCCATCGAAAATATCTCTGATTTATGGGCCTCGTTGTGGGAGTTCGTGAGCGTAAGGGCCTCGAAGGGCTACGATGAGGTTATCGACGACATCGGCAAGATGCCCGGCGCCGAATGGTTCTCGGGAGCGAGGCTCAACTTTGCCGAGAATCTGCTTCGTTACCGCGACGACCATCCCGCCATCATCTTCACGGGCGAGGGACAGGATTCGATAACACTGACCTATGCGCAGGTGTACGACGAGGTAGCCCGCGTCGCGCAATCGCTTCGCTCGGCCGGCATCAGGACCGGCGACCGGGTGGTCGGTTTCATGCCCAACATGCCCGAGGCGATCATCGCGATGCTCGCCGCCACGAGCCTCGGGGCGACCTGGTCGTCGTGCTCGCCCGATTTCGGAATAATGGGCGTTCTCGACCGGTTCGGACAGATCAAGCCGAGGGTTCTCTTCACGGCGGACGGGTATCGCTTCAAGGGAAAGCGTTTTGATTCTCTCGATCGCATCTCCGATATCCTTGAAAGTCTCCCTTCAATCGAGAAGGTTGTCGTCGTGCCGTTCACGGACAGCGATCCCGACATCAGCGGCGTGCCGAACAGCGTTCACTACCGGGATTTCAAGGCATCCGAAGACGGGCTTGAGATCGAATTCGAGCAGCTTCCCTTCAGCCACCCCGTCTACATTATGTATTCATCAGGCACGACAGGGCTTCCCAAGTGCATGGTTCAAAGCGCCGGGGGGATTCTCATCAACCACCTCAAAGAGCTCATACTCCACACCGACCTGGGGCGCGAGGATACGATCTTCTATTTCACGACATGCGGGTGGATGATGTGGAACTGGCTCACGAGCTCCCTCGGTGTCGGCGCCACCATCGCCCTCTACGACGGTAATCCCTTTCATCCCGGTCCGGGAGCCCTCTGGGAAATGGCCCAGAACGAGAAGATTTCCGTCTTCGGCACAAGCGCGGGATATATCAGCGCCCTAATGGCCGCCGGCGCGAAACCCGGAAAAGAGTACGACCTCTCACCGCTCAAGGCGGTGCTCTCGACCGGATCGCCCCTCTATGTCGAGAGTTTCGAGTACGTCTACCGGCACATCAAGGAAGACCTCCAGCTAGCCAGCATCGCGGGCGGCACCGATCTGAACGGTTGTTTCGCGCTGGGAAATCCCATGGGACCGGTCTATGCGGGAGAGCTGCAGTGCCGGGGCCTCGGCATGAAGGTCGATGCGTTCGACGAAAAGGAACAGTCGATCAGAAACAGGCAGGGTGAGCTCGTCTGCACCGCTCCCTTCCCATCGATGCCGGTTCACTTCTGGGACGATCCCGAAGGCGCAAAATACCACGCCGCCTATTTCGATGTGTACCCCAACGTATGGCGGCACGGAGATTTTATAGAGATCAACGAGAGAGGCGGCGTGACGATGTACGGGAGGTCGGACGCCGTTCTCAATCCGGGCGGCGTACGGATCGGAACGGCCGAGATCTACCGCCAATTGGAGCAGCTCGACGAGATAGACGACAGTATCGTCATCGGTCAGGAATGGAACAACGATGTGCGTGTTATTCTGTTTGTAAAACTCGCCGAAGGATTCGAGCTGACCGAAGATATGAAAAAGAGAATCAAACAGACGATACGCGCCAATGCATCGCCGCGACATGCACCCGCCAAGATTATCGCCGTCCCCGATATTCCGTACACACTCAATATGAAAAAAGTCGAGCTTGCCGTAAAGAAAGTTGTTCACGGTCAGCCGGTGCTCAACAAGGACGCGCTGCGCAATCCGGAGGCGCTCGAGCACTATGCCGGTCTCAAGGAGCTTCAGGAAGATTAGCAGCAGGAAAAGCAAGGAGATAAAATGAGCCAGAAAAGGATAGGTGTTATTGGAGGCGGCGCAATCGGGAGTATCCTGGCCGCGTACCTGGGAAAGGCCGGTCATGAAGCATACGTGGTCGATATCAGAAAGGATATCGTTGATGCGATAAATGCAACCGGAATCAAGCTGAATGGAGTGATGGAACTCGAGTCCCGGGTGACGCAAGCGCTGCCTTCGACTGCTGAGCTCAAATCGTTCGATCCCGATTATATCTTCATATGCACGAAGGCGTACGTCTTGCCGAATATTCTGAATGACCTGAGCAACCTCGACAACAAGAAGATATCCTTCGTATGTTTCCAGAACGGCCTCGACCTCATGGAGCTCCTCGAATCGTGCCTCGATAAGCGCTGCATCTTTCGCGTGGCGGTCAACTATGCGGGCATGGTCACCGAGCCGGGACACGTGGATGTCACCTTCTTCCACCGCCCGAATTATATCGGCTGCCAGGAGTGCGCCGATGATGAAACGATCGAAAAGGCTAAAGAGATTGCGACGTTGCTGACCGGCACCGGACTCGAAACGGAATACACGCCGGACATCCAGAAGAAGGTCTGGCAGAAAGTGATCCTGAATTCCGCGCTCATGCTCACATCGGTGCTCACCCGGCTGCCGATGAATCAGATCATGGAAATCCCCGAAACACGGGAAGTGATCGAAAGCCATCTCGATGAATGTATCGAAGTGGCAAGAGCGGAAGGGTATACATTTGACGTGGAGTTCAGAGAAAAAGCGCTTCAGTATCTCTCAAAAGCCGGTGCGCACAAGACATCGATGCTGCTCGATTTCGAACAGGGAAATCCTCTCGAATTGGACTTCCTCAATGCAAAAATCCAGGAGCATGGCGAGAAACACGGCCTCGAATGCAGGCAGAACAAGCTGATGATCGCGCTGGTCAAGGGAATCCTCCGACATCGTAATTCCTGTAAATAGAAGTGCCTGGATCATTCCAGCTTCGATCCGAGCAGGGGGATCCGGCGAGTTAATCCGCAACTGACTTATTCGCAGTATGATAGCAACACTCTGCCTTTCCCGGCCTCTGTATCTCTAATTAAGAACTAATACTAGTAGATAACGTACTTACGTAAATAATAGTCGATATTCTTCGTTTTTTCCTTGAAGTGAATTCATAATGCGATGTACAATTCCCTCTCAAGCTATTATGCCGCTTGGAGATTCTCTGCATTGCAGGAGATTGTAAGATAAAATAGATGAAGATTCAACAATGTCAGGGAATCGGTTACGTACTCGAGCATCAACAAACGGGTGACCTAGACCTTCACCGATCAGTAGGAGGATGTCGATGATAAAAACGAGTCAAGAGAGTCGGGTCAAGGAGGACGTCTGGATCCCGACCAGCTGCGGGCAGTGCTACTGCATGTGTGGCATCAAAGTCAGACGGCAGGACGGCATCGTCACACAGATCGAGGGTAATCCGGATGCGCCTACCGGACGAGGTTCGATATGTGCCAAGGGTATCGCGTCTTCCCATTTGCTCTACGATCCCTACCGGGTGAACTACCCGCTCAAGCGGACCAACCCGGAGAAAGGGCTCGGCGTCGATCCCAAATGGGAGCGGATCACATGGGAAGAGGCCCTCGACACGATCGTCACGAAACTAAAGGAAGTGCAGGCAAAGGATCCGCGGGCGGTTTATTTCCAGGCCACCACTACTCAGGCATCGGAGATCCGGTTCGGGGTGATCGGCTTCATGAAGGCATACGGCACACCCAACTATTGGGTGTCCGGTGGCGGCCTTCACTGCGGAAACGGCGCCCACTTCATGAACGGGATTATGCACGCCGCCTGGTCGATCATTCCTGATTTTGCCAACTGCAACTATGCCCTGAACTTCGGGTGCTCGAAGGGGCATGGCGCCGGGCACGTCGCTGTGCAGAACGCCACTCAGGCGGCCGACGCACGGGCACGGGGATGCAAGACGGTCGTCTTCGACCCCTTCCAGAGCAATCAGGCTTCCAAGGCGCACGAGTGGGTGCCGATACGGGTAGGAACCGACGGCGCCCTCGCTCTCGCACTGGTGAACTGCCTGCTCAACGAGTACGAGCTCTACGACGAGGAGTACCTCGCTTACAAGACCAACGCCCCCTACCTGATCCGCAAGTCGGACGGAAGGTACAAGCGGGACAAGGCGACGAACAAGCCTCTCGTCTGGGACAAGGTCGACAAGCGCCCGAAGGTCTTCAACGATCCCTCCGTGACGAGGGTCGAGTATGAGGATACCGCCCACGAGGTAGCGATATTCGGCGAGCACGAGGTAGACGGGGAAATGTGCCCCACCGGTCTCGAGCTCTTGAGAGAGCATGTGAAGAAGTACACGCCGGAGTACGCGGAAAAGATAACGTGGATTCCGGCGGCAACGATCAGCCGTATCGCCAAGGAGTTCGGCGAGGCGGCGGAAATAGGCTCCACCGTGACCGTTCAGACGAGCAAGGGACCGAAGAAGGTGCCGAAGCGCCCCGTTGCAACTCACTTCTTCAGAGGCTCCCAGGGGCATGTCAACTCAGGGTGGACCTGCCTCTCTATCGACATGGTCAACCATATCGTCGGCGCGGCGGATACCGTCGGTTCGGCCTTGGGCCTCGGGGCCGCCGTCTGCAGCGGTTACGAGGGCACGGGCAAGCCATACCAGATACCGTATCCCTGCCCCGATGGTATGATGATATGCGGCGCGTGGGTGTATGACCACCTGCCGTATCCGCTTCACGAGCCGAAGCAACCCCAGCGGCTCGACCTTCACGATATGTTCCCCACGTCGATCTACAACGCCATTACGATAATGGATCCCAACTGGTTCGACCTGCTGGAGCAGTTCAAGATACCGTACCGGCCGGAAATAATGATAAACTTCGGCTCGAATTCCGTTATGACCATGGGAAACGCCGAGGTGGTGACGGAGAATTTCCTCAAGAAATTCAATTTCGTCTTCTCGTTCCAGCTCTACATCACGGAATTCGAAGACGCGGTCGCCGACATCATTCTCCCCGATACGTGCTTCCTGGAGCGGTTCACACCGGCGGTAAGCTTCCCGTCCACCTTCTCCCACCCGCAGGGCGAGGACGACTGGGGATGGACGATACGGCAGCCGGTCATAGAACCCCTCTACGAGCGGCGCGACTTCAACATCGTGATGCTCGATATCTGCAAACGATTGGGAATCGCGCACAAGTATTACAAGGGGCTCAACGATACCGTCCCGATGAGGTACGGCGGAGAGATGAGCGAAAAGTACAAGCTCAAAGAAGATGGGAGCGCCGATTACTCCTGGGAGGATATCTGCGATCACCTCCTCAAGGACCGCTTCGGAGACGAGCACGGTCTTGAATATCTAAAAGAAAAGGGTGTATTCAGCTGGCCGAAGAAGAAAGAGGACGTTTACTGGAAGTGGTTCAATCCCGTGCGCGTGCCGGTTTACTTCGAATACTTCATCGACGGCGGCGAGAAGATAAGCAAGTTGATGAAATCGTACGGAGTCGGCGAGGGCCACCCGCTCGATCTCGACTGGTCGCGATTCAAGGCGCTGGCGGATTGGTATCCGTGCCCGTCACACGTCGAGGAAAAGAACCCATCCGAATTCGACATGTACACGTTCTACTGGCGTTCGGTCATTCACACCAACTCGCTGACCCAGCAAAATCCCTTGCTGGACGAGATGTCAAACGAAGACCCGTACGTCTATGCGATCCAGATGCACCGGGATACCGCAAAGGAGAAGCGGATCGAAGAGGGCGACGAGGTATGGATCGAAAACACGACCGGACACAGGGCGAAGGGTTGGGTGGCGCTCACCGATGGTATCGAGCCTCACCACCTCGCCATTGCCGCGGTCGCCGGGCACTGGACCGATTATCAGCCGATAGCGAAAGGTAAGGGAACATTCTTCAACGATATCGTCGAAATGGATAAAGATCACACGGATCCATTGACGTTGAATCAGGACATCTGCTGTCGGGTCAAGATTTATCCTGCTGATAAGGAGGAAGTGTAACATGCCAGGAGTTGGAACAAAAACGCCACGTTTAGGTATGGTAATCGATTTGAAGCGGTGTTACGGATGCTTTGCATGCGTTACGGCGTGCAAGACCGAAAACTTCACGCCACCGGGAGTTTTTTGGGCTCGCGTTCTCAAGGGTGAGACGGGCGAGTTCCCCAACACGGTCCGCCAGGCATTGCCGGTCCTATGCTTCCAATGCGAGGATCCCTCCTGCATGACGGTCTGCCCGACGGGCGCGACGTACCAAGAGGAAGACGGGGTCGTTCGCATCGACAAGAACAAGTGTATCGGGTGCAACTACTGCAAGATGGCATGCCCCTACGGCGCCAGGTACCTGGTCGAGAAATGGGAGAGCTACTTCCCCGAAGGGCTCCCCCTCTCAGAGTACGAGCAGTATGCAAAGGAACACTGGGAGGAAAAATCCGGAGTAGGAGTCTCCACCAAGTGCGACTTTTGTTTCGAGAGGCGCGAAAACGGTATGGAGCCGGCGTGTGTCAGTGCCTGCCCCGCGAACGCAAGGATCTTCGGGGATCTCGATGACCCCGACAGCGAGCCGTCCATATTGATAAGACGACACCGGGGCTATGTCCTGAATCCCGAGCACGGGAACAACCCAAAGGTTTACTACCTGCCCGTGAGATAGCGGGCCGGAGCGCAAATAAACGGTTGTGTGGTTCGTAACGTTAACGTCAACCTTAGCGAGGAGTGGCGATGATCGACAAGAATTTCAGAAAAAAGGCCCGGCTTCAGAAAGATTGGCACTGGGAGGTGGCAATCTACCTCTTTCTCGGCGGTTTGGGCGCCGGTGCGTACGTTGTCGGAGCCATATGCGGCTTCCTGGAATTGACCAATCTGGCCAGATGGGGGATTCTCCTGAGCTTCCCGGCTGTAGCCGTCGGTATGATATTCCTGGTAGTCCATCTCGGCAATCCTATACGCTCTTATCTTGCCGCCAGTAAAGCGGGTACTTCCTGGATATCCCGGGGCGTGATCTTTATCAGCGTTTTCATGCTGATCTCGATCGTTCATATCATTATAAATGAATTCACGAGCTATTCGTACCCAATCATTACTTACGTGTCCGTCCTCGGGATTATATTCGGCATCGGGACCATGGTGTATACCGGGGCGCTGCTCAGCGCGTCCAAAGGGGTACCGTTCTGGCGATCGGGCATCATACCGGTGCTGTTTATGGAATCGGCACTGGTAACGGGCATGTTCGCAATCGCGATTTTCGTCTACTTTTTCAGTTCCGGCCTTGTGGAATTTGCACCGAGATATGCACTGATCGCTGCGGCGCTTCTTCTCAGCGAGGCTGTAGTGCTTATCTTCCTCCTTCACGCGGCGTACCGGCTCCCTGAGTCGAGGGACTCCGCCGTCACTATAATGAAGAAGGGATCGTTTATCGTCGGTGACGTGCTGATAGGCCTGTTGATTCCTCTGATCCTCATGCTATATGTCTCTACCGGGACGGCTGGGGACCTAGCGGGGGTCCTGATAGTCATAGCGGGAATATGCGCCCTCATCGGCGGATTACTTCTTCGCTATATGATTCTGTCAGTGGGAATGGTACCCACATTGAACGCATCCGGATTCGAATTCAAGCTCCAGACCAAGCCGGAACCCAAATCACCGATAGGATTGGTTCCGCCGGGCAACATATAAGCGCTGGACCCGGCTGATGCGCTTTTCGAGAATTCGCCTGGAAAGCCGAGAGAAGGGTCTGCTCTAGATAGACAGGGTAATCGGCCGCGCAGATTCAGGACTCGTCTTTATAATCCTCATAACGCTTGAACCTGGCGTGCCGGATGATATCTGTTTTTGAACGGTACTCTGCATGTCCCCCCGGTGCCGTCTTCTCGTCTATGAGCTTCACGACGAGCTTCTTTCGCCTGCAGATGGGACACAACGATTTCTCCACCCCGTGGCTAAGCCCCTTTTTCCCGAGGGATTCAAGTTTAATATAAGGAGAGAAGTACTCACGGCAGCGGGAACATTGCTGCAGCTTGCTTTGTATAAGCCGAACCTCTCCGCTCCGGCGCGAGGATTTTCCGAGATCGATTACCTTTATGGCCTCTTCTGGGCAGATGGCCTCACAGCTTTTTTCCCCGGAACACGCATCGCATTTGCCATGCCTGAAATAGAGGGTGACCATGTCGTCTTTACGCTCGAGATGAATCGCTCCTGTCGGGCAGTGACGGGCACATACCTCACACAGGGAGCACTTCTTTGTATCTAACTCCACGGCCCATTTGTGATGCCGGGAATTCTTCTGCCGATCTGTGCTGTCGTTCGTCATATAAATCTTTCTCCGTGCGCTCCGTGCGCTCTGTGATATGCAGGGTGCATAGTGCTATTTCCTCCACCAGCTCCACATAGTTACAAGATACCGTCTCTATCGCTCCTTATCCACCGCTTTATTCACCGGTCAATGTCGAAAGCATATCAAAGCGAATTGTGAAAATCCCTCGAGAACGTGAAAAATTCCGTGAAAAATCCCGTGAAAAATCCCGGGAAAAATCCCCGAGAATTTGTGTGTCACAATGGTGCTGAGGAGAGTCTCACATAATAGAACAAGGAGGAAATAATGAAGAAATTACTCGTACCACTCGTTATCATGGCGCTCTCGGTCTCGGCATGCCTCGACGACGGCCCGACGGGGCCTCCCGGCGATGGCAATGGCAACGGTGGGTCGTCGTACAACGGTATATTCACTATCGCCGACACGCTCGCGGCGAACTCCTGCAGGGTGCCCCCCGTCCCGCCTCCAGTGACGGTAACCGTTGTTGTGGATGAAGATTCGATATGGATCGATAATTACGGCGGTGCGTGGGATCCCGCCACACTGACCGGCACGGGTACGTCACCGGAGGTCAAGGTTCCGGTCGATCCCCCTGCTTGCAACGCATATTACACGGTGACGGTGACCATCACCTTTACCGATCCGGATTATTTCCACGGAACGTACAGCGTAGCCTACAGAAAGGACGCGGGCTGTCCCAATCCCGATCCATGTGTCTACACATACCGAATCGGTGGCAGGAGATAAACCCGATCCCTTATGCGTGATCGGGGCGCTATCTATCCTTCCATTCGGCGGGCCGTTTCGCGAGAAATGCCTCGATCCCCTCGACCGCGTCGGCTGTCGACATGAGATCCTTCAAATAGAGGCTCTCGAGTCTGCCGATGAAACTCTTGTACTGTTCGGCAACCACCATACTCGATGCGGCCTTGGTAATCCTCAGGGATGAGGCGCTCTTCGGATGAATCTGCTTTTCGAAGAATGCGGAAACAGAATCAGTGAGACTCCCGCTCGCCATGACCTTGTTTACCAATCCCTGACCGTAGAGGGCCTTGGCAGAAAAGCGTTCGCCGGTCAGAATCACCTCGGATGCGAGATTGGTGCCGCACTTGAACGGCAACAGAACACTCGCAACGGGCGGTAAGACGCCCAGCTGAATCTCCGGGACGGCGAATTGCGCCGCATCATCGGCAAATACCAAATCGCACGCGAGAACGAGTTCGAATCCTCCGCCGAGACACAAACCGTTTACCGCGGCGAGGGTCGGAATAGGGCAACCGATCACTTCACCGATAAAGGCATGAAATTTCGGGAGCATATCACCCACCCGTTCCGCCTTGTGCTCCTCGACGCTTGCGCCGAAGCTGAAATGCTTGCCCGAGCCGGTAAAGATGATCAATTTCTTGTGTGGATCCTTTACATCCTCCTCGAGCTGCTTCGAAATCTCTTCCATCATTTCCGACGAAATGATATTGGCCGGAGGCGGTCCCAGAACGATTTCGGACACTTCCCCCCCATGATTCTTGTTCACGGTAATCAGGTTGTAGCTCATAACGCACTCCTCGCAAAGTTTACTTTCGAATCCCGCCTCTAGGGAATGAAAATCACTCTCTTTTCCAGTTTGTGCTCGAAGGCTTTCGGCACGATTTCGTTAATGGAATCGAGTGGATGCTCCTCGATGTTATCGAGAAGGTTGATGTTGCCCGCCAGAACCTTTTCGACAACCGCCGGATAGTATTCCGGCTTGCAGCCCCAGTTGCCGAACACATCCGCGTCGAATGCCATGATGTTACTCAACCGAACGGTGACCTTGTCCATCGTAAAGCCCACGATTCCGACGGCTCCTGCGTAGGAGAGAAGCGAAAACGCCGTGATCTGTCCCGCCGCCACACCGCTCGTTTCGAATATCTTCCACTGGTTTCTCGGCAGCTTGTTCTCCTTGACGAGATCCCGCACCGCGCCCTTTATATCCCTGTCGGAAAGGTCCTTTGCATTGATACTGAAATGCGCACCCAATGCAACCGCCTTCTCGAGCTTCGCATCATCGACATCGATCGCAATGACCGTCGCTCCCGCATCCTTGGCGAGCTGCGCCATATAGATGCCGATACCACCGACACCGATCACGACCGCCAGGTCACCCGCCTTCAGATTGCTCCTCTGGAGCGACTGGTATGGGGTGGTAACGGCATCGGCGATCACGGACAATTGGGAAACCCCGAAATCACCGAGATCATCGGCGAGCTCGCAGAGAAAACGCCCGGGAACGGTGATGTGGCTCGCGAAGCCGCCGTTAAAATCATTCCCCGGCATCTTCTGCTTCCTGCAGATATTGCTCCTGCCACCGGTGCACAGTTCACACTCTCCGCATGGCAGGACCGCCGGAATGATTACATTCTTGCCGATAAGCTTCTCGAATGAGGATCCGGCAGCAACAACCTCTCCGCTGATCTCGTGACCGAGGACAAGCGGCAACTCGGCGTTGGTTCTCACTGCGCCACTCATGAATCCGAGATCGGTATGGCACAGACCGCAGCCGGCTACCTTCACAACTACGTCGTCCGCGGCAACCTCCCCTATGCTGAACTCCCTCTTCTCGATGGGTTTCCCCGTTTCCGTGAAAAAGTAACCGTAAGCATTGATCGCTTGCATACCTTCCCCCTTTTCAATAATGTGGAATCTCGCTCGGCGTCTCTGCCTGTAACAATCCTCTTGAGACAGAGATACAGGATAATAGACCATCCCTCGCCGCCTGTTCAACAAGAATATAGTGTCAGGTAAACCGAGCACATGAGTGCCTTCAGAATCCTGAACGTATGTGACCACCTGTCCCTCAATTATGTACCGTACGGTACAGTATCGGTGCCCGGCAACAAATCGATCTTGCGTATTGAAATTTATAACTAATTCATTTATAATTAGTTGCAATGATAATAATCTCCCGTTTCCTTTCGGCATCACTCCTGCAATACTACGGGAGTGAAGGTAAATTCGAGAGGCGGGGAATGGCTCACACATTCCCCGATTACGAAAGGGATCGCAGAGGCGATCAGCAACAACTGGAGAAGCGGAAAGGAGCTACGAGGATGAAAAGAACGTATCTAGCGTTCCTCTTGATCGCGCTGCTTGCGGTTACCACGGGCTGCCAGCTCACAAAGACCGACTCGAGCACACCTGTCGAGCCGCCTTATAATCCAGCCGAAACGGTGATCGATCTCGACTCGCCGACCGGTGGATTTACTTACGAGGACGAAGTGCCCGCCTTTGGTGAGGAGGAGCTCTTTGCGCCGTTCATGAATGAGACCGCCGTCAGCGACGAATACGAGGAAGATCCCGATATCCAGAATTGGATCCATCACAAACACGCAAAGATATACCGCCTCCGCGCCCTGTGGGGCCGGCTCGCGATAGCGTACAGGGATACGCTTAATGCAGAGTGCTGTCCCCTCGATTGGACCGGCGGAATGCGTCTCAATGGCGGCGCGATCATCATCGAGAGAACAATCGCTTTCGACTGCAATGACTCGGTTGAACGGGTAGACCGGTCGACGATTCGCTGGGTATCGCATACCTGCCCCCATATCGACGGTATTCAGGTCAGGCTCATCGTTCCCCCTCCGCCGCGGGACAGCAGCAATACCGACGTCGCGGAGCCGACGCTGACGATCAGGACGGGTCCGTATAGCAATACGTTCACAATGGACGAGCTCGAGGCCCTCGAAATGATGGTTCCCGTCGATCGTTGCGGCAACGGTATATCGCTCAACAGCCATATCAAACCACCCTATTGCCCCCACGGCCACCTCGTCGGGGCCTGGAGAAGGATCGAACTCGATACGATCGTACGCCCCGATTCGAACAGCACGACCCCTGCGGACACCGTTGAAAGGCGAAAAATCATTCTCGGTGTCTTCCGGGGTATCTGGTTCAGCGACCGCGGCCATATGGCGGGATTCGTGAGAGGTGTGTACGGTCTCAACAGTGCCGGAGAGCAGGTCTTTTTCGGCAAGTATATCGATTTCCAGGGGAGGTTCCGTGGCATCATGAGAGGCGCGTGGGGTGTTAATCCCACCCTCGCTTACGATTCGGTAAACGAAATGGGCTATTTCCACGGCGTGTGGATGGGCAGAAACGAGATGGTTGAAGGCAGGCTCAAGGGCCACTGGTTCACCGGCCCCTGCGGCCATGGCTACTTCCATGGCGTGTGGGGCATGAACTGCACCAATGCATTGTAGCGAAATCCCCACATAATATTCCTCTTGCTCGAAGGGGCCGTCCGGACGGACGGCCCCTTTCTCGGTCCCGCCGGTTCAACAGATAGATTCATGTCCCGCTTCTCGAACTGTCAGGTCATGAATCCGCTTCCGAGATCTTCCAGATCTTTTCCCCCGAACGATTTTCTCACCGTATCGAGAATCGAACGATGGATCGACGGCGATGCCGCGACGATATGACCAGTGGCAAGGTAATCGGGACCGCCGGAGAAATCCGTTACGATCCCTCCCGCCTCTTCGATTATCAACGCGGCGGCCGCCATGTCCCACGGCTTGAGATACAGCTCCCAGAATCCATCCAGCCGTCCTGATGCAACATGACTGAGATCGAGCACGGCGGCGCCGGCCCTTCGAATGCCCCTGCAGTGAAGAAAGAGCTTCTTGAATACCTCGAGATAATCATCGATATACCGGTGAACGCGAAACGGGAATCCCGTTCCGAGGAGACATTCATCAAGCGTCTGCACGCCCGAAACATGTATCTCCTTGCCGTTGCATAAGGCCCCCTCACCGCGAATCGCTTCGAACAATTCCTCTCTGAGGGGATCGTACACGAGACCGATTACGACCCGCCCCCGCTCCATGAGCGCGATACTCACACCGATCGAGGGATAACCGTGTATGAAATTTGTCGTGCCGTCGAGGGGGTCAATGATCCAGAACGTATCGCTGCTCAACGTTTTCCCACTCTCCTCAGCGAGGAGACCGATATCGGGAAACGCCCGCATCAAGGTTTCCTTGATCATCTTCTCGCTGAGCTTGTCGGTATCGGTGACGAAATCGTTCCGGTTCTTCTCCTCCACCTCTCCATTGAGCTCTCTCCCGAATGTCTCCTTGAGAAGAGACCCCGCCGAAAGTATCGCCTCACGCGCAACCTCGATCTTGGCTCTCATGAATGTCTCCCTCGTTTATTCCCTTTCCTGTGATACAGTGCTCTTTATATCGTCCGGTAGTCTGACCTTTAGACCCGTTTCCATTACATCCAAAAAGGCCCTCACCGGAAGAGGCGTGTAGCGTCCGATCGGAATGAACAGCCCAAGCCTCCTCTCGATTCGAAGGCCCCTGACATTCAATACTGAAATCGTGCCTCTCGAAACCTCGTCCTGCACCATCTGCAGTGGAAGTACCGCAAGCCCCAATCCGGATGCGACGAGCTTTTTGATCGCTTCCGGGCTGTCCATGGCCATCGTTATCCGCATGGTTAAACCCCGATCCGAAAAAGCCTTCTCGACGAGCCGCCTCGTAATCGACTCCTCATGAAAGGATATGAATGAATAACCGGCGAGCGCACTGACATCGACACTCTTTCTTCCTGCAGCCGGGTGTCCGGCGGGAGCGATGAATGCGAGACGCTCGCGATAAATGGGAAAACATGACAGCCCCGCCGGGGCTTCTTCCGGCATCGTCCCCACAACAAGGTCAAGACGCCGCTCATCGAGCGCTTCGAGCATCGGCATCGTCGATGCGATTTCGAGATGGACATCGATTCCCGGGTAGAGCTTCTGAAACCGCAAAAAGATCTTGGGTAGAACATATATGCCGGCGGCATCAATAGTTCCGATGGCGATTTTTCCCTTTTTGAGACTCTCGAGGTCATCGATCGTCCTGTGGAGCTCTCGCTCGAGATCCGCAAACCGTTTCGCGTAATCAATAACCATCTCCCCCGCCTCGGTGAACCGGACGGATCTCCCGTCCATTTCGAAGAGGGTGATACCGAGCTCGTCCTGAAGCTTGTGCAGCTGTATGCTGACGGCGGGCTGGGTGACGAAATGGGATTTTGCGGCGGCGGTGAAGCTTCCCCGGTCGAAGAGCGAGAGCAGGTATTTTAATGATCTCAATTCCATAAATATTATTTATACTTTCAATAAATTTAATAAATTTGATTTATTCTGTCAAGCATTTATAATGTGATCAAAAGCGAGGAGCATTCGCTATGAGAAAAAGGGCGCATAGAATTGCCACGATAACCGTAATTGCTTCTCTATGCGTCCTTTTCTCGACTTCCGGCATTTCAGCGGATGATTCGGCACGGTGGATTACCGGGGAGTTTGGCAAAGAGGATAGCAAAGAGTATGAGTTTTTTGAATCGCTCGATTTATCGTTTGACGCCGCGTTTTCTGGATTGATCATAATCGGTTCAGTTACCACATTGGGTATTACCACGGCCCTGACCATTCATAATATCTACGCATTGAGATCAGATAATCCCAACAAGTTTGTTGGTATATTTGGAACCGTGTGGGGCGGAGTTGCCGTTGCTTGCGGAGGGGCTTTGATTCTTTCGAGTGATGATAAATATATTGCGGCTGGTGTCGGTGCCACCGCCCTGGGAGTAACGAGCATCTACTATGGCGTTAGGAGCCTCGTCAGGGTGCGCGCCAAGTGTCTCGATAGCAAGAAACAAGGGTTGTCTATAAAGCCCGTCATCCTCAACCGGGATTACAGAAGAACGGAGGTGGGAATCCAAATAAGCGTCAGATTCTGAT
>CBDUQN010000069.1:0-16461 GCA_965369375.1 uncultured bacterium
CGATCCCCGTTTATCGGACGCCGATACATTCGATCCCCGTTTATCGGACACTGAAACAGAAGCGGGCAGAAGCAGAGCCGAAACAGCGGCCAGGACCGCGATCAGCGCATAATATTTCACAAGCCTGTTTGCTCTTTGCACTTTCAACCACCACCTGCCTTTGATTCATCCGATTCCATATAGCGCTTCAAACCCTCGAGCGGGACCGCCCTGCCGAGAGGTATTACATCACAATATTGTGTAATAGTCTTTATAAAACAGATGTTCTCGCAAAATCCACCAGAAAGATAGAGGCGCACGGGCTTTCCTACAAAATTAAAGACGTTTCGCACGAGCCCGTGGAGAAACATCGCCATGCTCTCCTCGGGCGAGGTTCCTAACGATATCTGCTCGAGCACCCGCTCCATACCGAAAACACCACAGGTGACGTTGACCCAATGCTTGGACGGGGGAAGGGATTCGAAATCGACTTCATAATAATTCCCGAGCAGCTCCACCGTGGCGCCCGTTGTCGAACCGCACGCGAGATTCCAATCGAGCTTTTCCACCTTGCGATCCCGGAAACGAACAAACTTGATGTCCCTGCCACCGACATCGATGAGCGAAAAATTGTCATCATCGATGAGTGCGAGCCCGCCCTCGGCGAGCGTTATGAGTTCGTTGCGGAACACACGGCATCTCCCCCGGGCACAGTGCCCCGTCGCGACGTCGAAGAACGCTTCTTTACGTTTGATGAGCTCCTTAGTCGTGATAATCTCGACTTCCCCGGCCTCGGGATCGAGAATCTTTGTCCATGTGCTTCCGCAATCAGCTATCAACATGCTCATTTATCAAAAGAATCCAGCCTACGCTCACGCTTCCCGAAACAGATTCCGATAATCCACTCTCAGGAGAGCCTGATAAAAGCCTCCACCTTGGCGAGTATCGAATCGTTGACCTCGCGATGGCAATCGACGGCAAAGCCACCGTGCCTCTCCGCGAGCAAATGGGCGAGGTCCTGCTTGGCGCAGAAGCTCTGCGAGAAAAAAACCGTCGGAACATTATCGTCGACAAAGCACTCCAGGTCCACATCGGCAGGCCTTCCCGCTTCGACGCAGCGCGTCCAGCCGTAGACATGAGTCGTCGGGGGAAAGGGGTCTAGCACCCGTGTATCGTTCGGAGGAACTCCCCAAAAGCCGTGTGTCGGCCTGCACGGTTCAAAATCATCCTCGGGTGGTGAGGGATCGATGACCGTTGCCATAATCCGTTCTATCTTTTCTGTGAGCGGCAGGCTGCTCGTCGCGTAAACGAGCGGTCTGTCTTCGAACTCATCCGGAGGGAAGCGCGATTCGACCACAGTGAAATTCAGCCGGGAGAGAAGAAATGCGGCGTGCCTGCCGCGGTCGCACTTGCCCTCCCCGACAGCGGCGATCACCACGGCGAGACGCCGCCCGAGATCCACCGCGTTATCGATGATATTCGCTATGATTCTGCACGTCGTCGATTGATTGAGCCCCGAATCAGGAGCGCCGCGGTCGATATCGAGATCGATGAGGTCGAGCCCGGGTCCGTATTGCCCGCGAACGCGTTCGAGCAGTCCCCTTCGCGGAAAGCCGTAGTACCCGATGACCTTATCACTTTTTAAAGGAAACATGCGGAAGCCTGTAAAAAAGATAAACCTGCTTACATGAGAACAGGCCGGTACGGTTCATAAGCGGATATATCGAAACTCAGGCGTCGGGGGAATCCCTATACCTCGCCATTTTCGACCCGAGTCATAATATCGATAATCTCTGCGGGATTCTTGGCATTGAGGAGCATATCCTTGAAATGCTCCACCTTGATCATCTTGACTATCTTCGCGATGGCCTGCACATGCGGGCCCGATTCGGTAACGGGGGCTACCATCATAAAGAAGAGATTCGCCGGCTTGCCGTCCTGTGAATCGAAGTCGATGCCGTCTTTCGAGATGCCCACGACGATGCTCAGCTTATCGATGGCATCGCACTTTGCGTGGGGGATGGCAATGCCCTTTTCCAGCCCGGTGCTCCCCTCCCGTTCCCTGCTCAGGATCGCCTCGAGGATCTTATCTGAATCGCATGCTTCGCACGTCTCCGCCAGCAACTCGGCCAATTCCTCTATGACCTCTTCCTTTGTTACACCTTCGAGACCGATCTTCACATGTTCCGGAGTAACGTAATCAGTAAGTTTCATTCCAACATGCCTCCTCGGGATGCATTATGTATACGCTTGGAACATGAGCGAAACATAAACAACCAAATCTAAAAGCGCAAGATTTATGCAGACACGCCTCACGAACCTCCGACACCAGTCCTATAGCTCATCGAATTCCCGTTCTATCTTTTCTCTCCCGCGCACGATCATGACGGGACATTTCACCTTTCTCAAAATCCGTTCGCCCTCCTCATAGAAGGAATCGCGCAGGCTCAGCACCTCCCCTAGCTCACCCTGTATGAGAATATCACAGCCGAATTCATCGACCTCATTTGCAACCTCTTCATGTACCACTCCCTTTCTGAGAGTGGTCTCGACCTTGATCCCCTTCTTGTCCCCGAGTTTCACCACATAATTCAGATAACGCTTCCCGTCTGCCTCGAGATCCCGTTCGTAATCCATTTTCTCCATCTGGACGAATACCTTGGCCTTGAGCAATTCATTGAGCAGGTTCTCGTTCACCACATAGATCGTGCGCAACCTGCTTCCGTATTTTTTCGCCAGTATAACCGCATACTGGGCGGCTATTATTGAAGGCTCGCTGCCATCGATGTAGAGCAGTATATTTCTCATAGGATTCTGTTCATTCATAAGGCTTCCCCTTTTCGCCGGCAGAGGCGGTCCTTCACGAGCTTGAGAACAAAGAAGGCCTCCCGCTCCGATTCTTCCAGAGCCATCTCGATATACTTGAATGTTTCTTCGTAGTTCGGTATGAATATTTTCTCGAGAGCGTTCACCCGCCTGATCGTCTTCGCCACTTCCCGCGAAAGTCGCATCAACGAGATTCTCGCCTCGGCAAGAGAACCGAGAAGCTCGAGCACCTCGCGGAAACGCTTGATGCTTTCATCGATCCATATGCTGCTCTCAGCCGACGCGAAGTAGGGAGACTTGTCATCCATTTTCACCCTGACCCGCGGCAGAGACACTCCCATGACCCGCTTCTGCGAAAAGGATATTTCCGACTTGATATTTACGCCGATGGCTAGGAGGTTGACTTCCCTTCTTCCCATGCGGAGTACCGCTTGATCGATCGCTTCGAACGCTTTCCTAAGCCCGGCCTCGACTTCCTTCTGCGCTTCGACGGCCCGGTCTATAAGTCCCATGAGCTCGACGACGAGAATCTTGCGCTTTTGATCGAGAAGCTCCCACCCTTCCTTCGCGAAGCCGAGATCGCGGCGGACCCGCATCAGATTCGTCTTGGTTGGTGCGATTTCGTATCTAGCCATTGTTCTTAACTCTACCGGCCTACAACCGCTTCACATCCACCCCGCAGGATATTGGCGGACGCCGTCGCGGGATTCTATCGCCCGTAGTACTTGCTGAGCTCTTCCTCCGTGATCCGGTGCAGCTCTTCCTTGGGTAGTGTCGATATCACATTCCAGCCGAGATCGAGCGTCTCGGTGATGCTGCGATCCTCGTTCTCTCCCTGACTGAGGAATTCACGCTCGAAGCGTTCGCCGAACTCGAGATACACCTTGTCGAGCGGCGTGAGCTCCTCTTCGCCGATAACCGCTGCGAGGGCCCGCACATCTTTTACATGAGAGTATGCGGCAAAGAGCTGGCTCGCGATATGAGCGTGATCCTCTCTCGTCATCCCCTCTCCGATCCCGTCTTTCATCAGTCGCGAGAGAGACGGCAGCCCGGCGATCGGCGGATAGATATTCCGATGGTCGAGCTCGCGCTCGAGAACGATCTGCCCCTCGGTGATGTAGCCCGAGAGATCCGGCACGGGATGGGAAATATCGTCGTTCGGCATCGTGAGAATCGGCATCTGGGTTATCGAACCCTCTATGCCCTTGATCATCCCGGCCCGTTCGTAAATATTCGATAAATCGCTGTAGAGGTATCCCGGGTATCCCTTCCTGCTCGGGATCTCTTCGCGGACCGTCGAGATCTCCCGGAGCGATTCGCAGTAGTTGGTCATATCGGTCAGAATCACGAGCACGTGCATGTTCATCTCGAAGGCGAGAAATTCCGCGGCGGTGAGCGCTGTGCGCGGTGTGACGAGCCGCTCGACGGACGGATCGTCAGCGAGGTTCAGGAAGAGCACGACCTTCTCGAGCACGCCCGACTCCTCGAAGTTACGGATAAAGTACTGCGCGACGTCATGCTTGATTCCCATCGCCGCGAACACAACGGCAAACTCGGTATCTTCGCCGACGATCTTCGCCTGTCTCGTGATCTGCGCGACGATCTTGTTATGCGGCAGTCCCGTTCCCGAAAAGATGGGAAGCTTCTGGCCCCGAACGAGCGTATTCATGCCGTCTATGGCGGAGATGCCCGTCTGGATGAACTTGCGCGGGTACTCGCGTGCCGTCGGATTAATCGGCAGGCCGTTCACGTTCATCATTTGATTCGCCCGCGGCGGGGGACCGTTGTCTATCGGCTCACCGAGACCGTTGAAGACACGCCCGAGAATCTCGCTCGATACACCGAAGCTCAACGGCTCACCACGAAAACGAATCTTCGTTTCAGGGATAGAAAGGCCCGAGGTTCCCTCGAAAACCTGTATCACGGCGGCGCCATGGCTCGTTTCCAGGACCGTTCCGAGCCTGACCCTGCCCACCGGATCGATAACCTCGACGAGCTCGTTGTAACCGACATTGTGAATCCCGCTTACAAATACGAGCGGACCCGCAATCTGGCTGATCCCGATGTATTCTCTGCCCTCAACCAATTTTTTCTTGGACATAATCGCTACCGATCGTTATTCGAACATCTCCTCGATCTGTTGCATCGACCGATGGAGCCTGTCGCGAATTTCGTCTATCTTGTCTATCTCATCATTCGAGATGGTGAACTTGATACGCATGATCTCGCTTTTTACCGACATCCTCCGCAGCTGGTGTATGTTCGCCCCCTTGCGTATGATCCCGAGACCCAGTTCGTAGAAATCGAGAATGACCCGGAGCATTTTGATCTCTTTTTCCGGCGTGCAGTACATATCGATCGTGTCATAGCTGCTCTGCTGCAGAAAGGCGTTCTTGAACATCTCGCACGTTTCGAGAATGATCCGCTGTGTATCGGGAAGCACGTCGGGACCGACGAGTTTCACGACCTGCTGCAGTTTTCCCTCCTGCTGGAGGAGATCGACGATCTTTTGCCTGAGCTCCACCCACTCGCCCCCCGAGCGCTCCTGCCACCAGTCGCTTATCTCGTCGACATACTCGCTGTAACTGTCGAGCCACGAGATCGCCGGATAATGGCGGGCGTTGGCGAGCTGGCGGTCGAGCGCCCAGAAACACCGCACGAATCGTTTCGTATGTTGCGTGACCGGCTCCGAGAAATCGCCGCCCGGCGGCGATACCGAGCCGATGATACTGATAGAGCCCTCATCGCCTGCGAGCGTCGATACCATCCCCGCGCGTTCGTAGAACTCGGCAAGCCTCGTCGGCAGGTAGGCGGGAAAACCCTCGTCGGCCGGCATCTCCTCCATGCGCCCCGAGAGCTCGCGGAGCGCCTCGGCCCATCGCGAGGTCGAATCGGCCATGATGGCGACATGATAACCCTGATCCCGGTAGTATTCGGCGATCGTGATACCCGTGTAGATGGAAGCCTCGCGCGCCGCAACGGGCATATTGGAGGTATTCGCAATGAGCACCGTCCGCTCCATGATCGGCCTGTTCGTTCTCGGATCGACGAGCTCGGGAAACGACATGAGAACGTCCGTCATCTCGTTACCGCGTTCTCCGCACCCGATATAGACGATGATATCCGCGTCACTCCATTTCGATAGCGCATGCTGGATCATCGTCTTTCCCGTGCCGAAACCGCCCGGAACCACGACCGTACCACCCTTGGCAACGGGGAAAAGGGTATCGATCACCCGTTGTCCCGTGATGAGCGGGATATGGAGCGGCAGCCTGCCCCTGACCGGTCTCGGACGGCGGACCGGCCAGCGCTGGTGCATTTTAACTCCGTTTTCCACGCCGGACGCATCACGGTATTTGAGAACCACGTCATCGACGGTGTATGCGCCTTCCGGAGCGACCCAGGTCACCGTTCCACCGACTTGGGGAGGAACGATTACCCGATGCTCGATGAGTTCGGTCTCCTGAACCGTTCCGATGAGTTCCCCACCCTCGATCTCCCCACCGTCATGGATGCACGGCATGAACTCCCACTTCCGGTCACGGTCGAGGGCCGAGACGTGAATGCCCCGCTTAATGTACTGGTCGGAGGTATCCCTGATAACCTCGAGGGGACGCTGCACGCCATCGTAGATCGTTCCGAGCAAACCCGGTCCGAGCTCCACCGAGAGGGGAACACCGGCGCTGTATATGTTGGTGCCCGGCGCAAGTCCCGTCGTGTCCTCGTAAACCTGTATGGAGGCGCGGTCACCGACGAGCTTGACGATCTCGCCGATGAGATGGTCCTCGCCCACTTCGACGAGATCGAGCATCTTCGCCCGCGCAATCTCGCGCGCATGGATAACGGGACCGATGACTTTTTCGACTTTTCCGATGATCTCGAGCACAATCGTCAACCTTCACTTTCTTGCTCTGCAAAAACCTCATCAAAGATGATATGTCTCACCTCGTTACGCAGCCGGTAGAGCCGCGCTTCGAATGTATTATCGAATATCACATTCCCGCCGAGCACGCTGATACGCGCGCCGCCGAGCGTCTGTTCCTCGAGCGGTTTCGCCTCCATCCCCCCGGGCTTTATCCCCTCCTTGTCCATCATCTCGAGAACGGCGGGAAAGATTTTTGTTTTTGACAGCTCTATATCACGGGGATCAACGTAGACGAGGAACCTGCCCTTGCTGAGGGCACGGACCGCCTCCGCAACGAGATTCGTGAGAACCGCCGGATAGTCCTTGTGGTCCCGGAAACCGCGAATCGCATCCTCGACCTTTTCCTGGATACTCGCAATGACCTCCTCGCGCGCCCTCAGTTTCGCCCGCTTCACTTCGAGGCTCACGCTGGAGAGCAGGCGGCGCCGGGCTAACTCGCCCTTTTCCTCGGCTTCCTTGAAAATCTTCGCCCCTATCTCCTCACCACGCTTCTCGGCCTTTTCCCGGATATCCGCGGCGGTCTGCCGGGCCTTCTCGACTATCGATGAAAGCTCCTTTCCGCCGTCCTCTTCAATACGCCTGCAAATCTTATCGATGGATTCCTGATCGACCACGGACAACCCTTTCCGTTAATCGTTTTCAAAACGGCGCATCAGATATTTACTCCTACAGCGGAACGCACCATCTGTCTGATCGAAACCCTACCTTCCATCGGTCCCGTCCGGTCGGGAATCTCGATGATCAGGGGGAATGTGTGACCGAATATATACTCCTCCATCTCCTCACGAAGGAGCGCGGCGATCTTCTCGGTGATGACTATGATCCCGACATCGTGCGAGGCGAACGCCTTCTCGAGCGCCTCGCGCGCCTCGTCGGCGGATTCGACAACTTCACCTTCGAGTCCGACGAGTTTGAAGCCGGTGACAGTATGTTCATCTGCAATGACGTAAAACTGCATCACATTTCCTCATAGTCCCGCACGAAGGCCTGCCAAACCATACGAGCCCTCGCTTCACGCGGCTGATGTTTAATGGGCCATCGCTAGATCTTTGTCAGGATCATGATCGCTATGATCAGACCGTAGATGGCGATACCTTCAGCGAGACCGACATAGATGAGCGCCCGCGCGGCAAGTTCCGGCTTCTCTCCTATCGCGCCGAGTGCGGCGGAGCCGACATACGCGACGGCGACACCGGCACCGATACAGCCGATGGCCGTTGAGAACGCCGCAGCGGCAAAGCCCCACCCGATCACCTTGGCCTGTTCGGGAGAGTAGTCCTTCACGACCGTTTCCTGCCCTTCCGCTGCTGTCGGCATACGCCCATGAACGCTGACAGCCGAACTCACCAGGGTAATCAGCAGCACGAGAATGACGGTCGAGAAAACCGCGGCTGTTGAGATAGTGATGAATTTCTTCATCCGTGCCCTGCGCTCCGCTTGCTGTGACATACCGTCTTACTCCTTTCATTCTTCCTTGTCCGATGCGCCTCCGAGACCAATGGGTTTATACGCTACACCACCACCCAAGAAAAACTTCCCGAAAAACTCGTAGTATTCGAGCCTGATGGCCTGAATGGTCACCACGAGCCCCTCGAGTGCGATAATTACTGCGTTGCCGAGAATCAAAATAAGCGCCGAGTAAATTAATCCACCGCTCTTGTTTTTCACCATATCGACGAGACTGAACACGGCGATGAACAATCCCACATGCGCGAGCGAGAAGGCGGCGACACGAATAAAGGAAACCGTGTTTGCGAGATACCCGGTCACGATTTCTATTACCTCTATGGTCGTCTCCATGATATACCCGGCGACACCCTTCTCGAACATCATCCTGCGGCGGCCGATCAATGCCGTTATCGGCTCGCGCAGGAAAAGGGCGAGAACGGGCACTCCCAACGCATAGATCAAAAGTATCAGAGGAACGGGCCTCTTCGACAGAAATAGGGATACGGCGCCTATACCGCCCCAGTAGATAATCGCACTCACGAGGCCGGCGTGATCGAAGAGCCCCGCTTTGAGATTCTTCGCGCGTATCGCATTTATAATATTGAAAACAATCCCTACGGAGATCATGACGATCCCGAAATAGATCGCTACCCTGAAGAAATAGATCACATCACTCATCGGCTTTATCCACACATGAGGAATGAGCTCCTCGAGACCGAAAATGCTGCCGAAGAGAAATCCGAATATAACGGCCGAAGCGCCGCAATAAAGCGCGAGCCTCCCGATAACCCTCATCGAATCGTTCTGTCCCTTGTACCTGAAACCAAGAAACCATCCGAGCGTTATAAGAACCGCTCCGTGCCCGATATCGCCGAACATCATGCCGAACATGATAAGAAAACTGATCGCGACAAAGATCGTCGGATCGACGAACGTGTACTCCGGCAATCCATAGCTCGAAACGAGCATCTCGAAGGGTCTGAAAAACTGCGGGTGCCGCAACAGCACCGGCACCCTGACCGTTCCTTCCTTGACTCCGGCGATCTCTTCGGGCGGCACAACCTCGAATATGACCCTCCCCCGCGCCGCTTTCAGTATCTCACTCTCCACGAACCGGCGCTTGTCACTCGGGACCCAACCGGAGAATATGTATGTTTTCCTCGTCTTCTTGAGGTAATACTTTACCTTGAGCAGCAGCTGCGCGATCTTCAGCGAACGGTGATACTCCGTTATCACAACCGCGTTTTTCTCCTTTAGCTGCGTGAGCTCGCGATCGAGCTCACCGATATTCTCCCTGGTGGCTTCGATCTTGCCCTCGAGCTCTTCGGTGACGTGCTCTGATCCTTTTTTCGCTTCCTCAGACATCTCAATCTCTTCGAAAGATGCTTCGCGCAGGATGCGCTTGAGCTTGAGTCGATCTGTCTTGAGGCCGATAACGAGGACCGACTCCTTTTCCTCCTTCTCTCCGAGCGGAAGCGCCACGGCGGCGAGACCGCCGAGCTTTTCGCGCATATAATCGAGGTCTTCCGGATTGATCCGACCGTAGCGGATCTCGAGGAAGGTATATGGCGTCTTCTCCAGAGGGAGTCCGACCGCCGCGAGCGGCGAGACCTCACCGAGTATACCCTCCATCCGCTCGAGGTGCACTTCGAGTTTCTTGCGTTTCTCGAGCAAGCCCTCGATTGAATTTTCGAGGGATTCCACCTCCTTCTCCATTTCCTTCAGATCGTTCAAGCCGGTCTCGAGCAATCCTTCGTCCCGCGGCTCGAGGGGCAGCTCCCTGATGCGCAGATTCTTCATGAGGGCGGAGACCCTGATTCGCAGGCGTTCGATCTTGCCGCGCTGCGCTTCGGCTTCGTAGTTTTGCAGATTTTCAACCCACGCTCCCTGATCGTCGAGCCTCACGAGGTGGAGCATGCCGAGGCGGACTATGGCCTTCGCGATCGCTTCGACCTCCGTCTCGAAGACGACGACATTGATTTGATGCATGCGTTCCGGCGTAAACATAATCAAGTTCCTAGAATGACACTCTCAGATGACTGTCGATGTCCCCCCTGCTCATCTTGTAGACCTTGCCGTTTAAAATCGTGATTATATTCCTCACTTCGGTTCGCTTCAATATCAGATATGACAAAATAGTGCCGATTGTGAAGGGAAATCCGCCGAGGGTCTTCTTCGCTTCGACGAGCAGGTAGTTCCACAGTATAATCTCGAGGAGGTAGAGCTTGCTCAGATCCTCCTCCTTGAACAGGTAATCGAGTGCACCGCTGAATGACCTCTCGAAGGCGAGTGTCAGCACATCCCGCATTGATTCGGCCTTGAAGGCCTCCCGCAAGCGTTCCCGCTTCATCCTCACTCCGCCGGGGATATTATAATTGATCAATTCGCCTATCGGAATGTCATAGTAGAACTTGAGCCGTATCAACCAGCTGATGTTCTTCTGGTCTATCTCGAGCCCGATGAGCTTCCAGGCTATCCGGCGGTCACCTTTCGAGAGGGCTTCGATCCTGGATTCGAGGCGTTTGTAGTAATCGATTTCGAGGTTGATCTCGACGGGAAACAACGTTCCCCGCTTTTCGTAGTCTTCGAGGGCGTTTGCGACAGCGTCGCGGTACGGCGTTCCCGCGAGCAGCGGGAGCACCGCATCGAGCGTCTCGGCTTCCGATATCGCCTGAAACGGCACCGCATGCGGTAGATCGTTCCGCACGATGTACTTCATCTCCTCATCGCCGCGGCTTCCCTCACGCACCCTGAGCACCGTTTTCAAGTTCTCGATCTCGTACTTTTCGAGAAAATGAGAGATGAGATTTCTCTCGGTGCCGCGAAGATCCTGCAACAACTCTGCATGCCAGGCGATCTCCCGTTCTATGAGCAATCGCTCTCCGACTCTCGCATCGAAGGCGATCTCGGGGCGGGAGAAGATATCTTCGTATATCGTTCCATCGAGTGTGGAGTAGAATTCAGAAAGATCCTTCGTATCGGCCAGACGATTGATCATCTCGGGGAGCAGCAGCGAGCTGAGTCTGGCTCTCACCTTTGCATTGACGAGCGCATACTTGCTAAGCGGTCTGAGGATCATGTTCCAAAGCACACTTTCATTGCGCGGGCCGGACGTGCCCGTGTCCATCGGCTGCTTAAGCGCCCTCTCTCCCTGAGATGAGGGTTACGATGCGTTGGATCGCGCGGTCGATCTCCTTTTTTCTCTTGGTCATCAATTCAGGGCTTCCACCCTTGACCATCTCGACCTGACGATGCCGTTCATCCTCCGCCTCACGCTGCAGCCGGGCTATCAGCTCCTGTCCCTCACGGACCGCCTTCTGCTTGGCCTCCTCGAGGAGCTCGCGACTGCCGATCTCGGCGTCGCGCACGGTTTTCTGGGCATCGTCGCGGGCCCGTTCTATCTTTTCACGAACCTCTCTCTCGGTATCAATGATCTTTCGAACAGCCTCTTTCACGCTCTCCTCCCAAAAACTGTGACGGGCAGGATCCTTCCATCAAAAGATACAGAAGTATAAGAAAGTGCCGGTATTGTGTCAATGGAGTTAACCCTCGGGAAAAAAATACTTTGTGCGGTTTTTCCATTTAAAGGGAGACCGTGGAGGCGCTTATCTCAAAACCGCCCGGTGACACGGGTGGTCGCCACCGGATGAACCGTCACTCCATGAGTTCCGCGAGATCTTCGAGGATCTCGGCAGCATGTTCGGCCGGCTTGACCCTCTCATAGATCTTTGCAACCTTACCCTCGGGATCGATCAGAAATGACTGCCGGTTCGTCCCCATGTACTCCCTTCCGTAACGTTTCTTCTTGATCCACACGCCGTAGTGCCTTACGGCTTCCTTCTCGCCATCGGAGAGGAGTGTGAAGGGAAGCTCGAACTTCGCTGCGAAGGTGCCGTGGCTCTTGACCGAATCGACGCTTATTCCGAGTACGGTCGCCTTTACCTTCTTGAAATCGGGGAAATGATCCCGTATCGCGCAGGCCTCCTTCGTGCAGCCGGGAGTGTTGTCCCTCGGATAGAAATAGACCAGGATCCATCCGCCCTTGTAATCGCTCAGCCTATGGACCGTGCCGTTCTGATCGGGCAGGGAGAAATCCGGCGCCTTTTGTCCGACTTTGAGTTTCATGCATTATATCGTACCGGTTGAACGCGGATCGATCAAAGAGTTTGTAATCTTTCGCTTTTGTAATCTATCGCTTTTGTAATCTTTCGCTTTTGTAATCTATCGCGTTTCGACGCCGGTTATCTCACCACCGGCGAGGCATTGGGACTGAAGGGATTCAATCGCATGGCAAGAGAGAACAGGTACGGGTAATCGTCTTTGAGGTGATTCAAGTAGAATAGATATTCCGCAAGGAGCGATCGATAGACCCTCAGCACGTCGCCTTCGAGATGTGCGAGATCGGTCTTCGGCAGGTTCGTGAGATCTTCACGGTGCTCGAGCTCCTCGACGAGGTGAAATACGGCCCAGAGGAGCTCGGTAAAGCGCTCGTGCTCGAGAAGGTTCGGGTTCTCGAGCAATCGCAGCATGAATCCCCGCTTGCCGACGAGGAACACTTTGAGCTCCTCGAAATCTGCCACCTCCAGTTTCACATCTATCCCTTTCTTTTCGAAACGCTCGCAGAACGTTCGCATCCCCTTTTCAGAAAAGTTTCCAGGCTCCGAACAGATCTGTTCGAATTCCCCGGAATCCACTGCCACGCGGGCGTATTGAACGAGCATTGTGTTTCCGACTTCACTGAAGAACGCGCCGATGACCATATTCAATTTTTTTATCATCGAACGTTTTGCCCGCTCGCTGAGCAGCCGGTGAAGAATGAGCGTTACGAGCAGCACCTCGACCGGCACGAAGGCGATGTCGCCGACGAGGAAGATGAAGATATGGTGCGGATCGTGGAAGATCAGATAGTGAACGTAGTAAAACAGCGCAGACAGCGTGATCAGCGAAGCGCCCAGGATGAAAAACCAGCTCGATCGTTTCATGCTCAGGATCTCCTTTTTTTATTCGAGTAACTTCATGAGGTCCCCGACCTCGGTTACCGGGAAATTGCAGCTGTAATTTTCACATACGTACACCGTCGTCCTGCCGTCGATCATAATCATATTCTCGACAAAGGGAACGATACGCTCGAGCGCCGCCGCCTCTTCTCCGATGGCCTTGAGGATCACAACCCCGTTCGGCATGAACCTGCCCCGGACGGCTTCGAGCATTTGTTTTGTCTCATCAGATTCCGGATCGCCGACGATGATCACCTCCCGGCCCGGTCCGAGGGCGAAATCGAATGCCGCGAGAAATTGCGAGAATCCGGAAGGATGCCGTTCGACAACTCCGGCAAACGTTCGAAACAGCACATCCGCCTTCTCCTCGAGATCGCGACGCATTGCGATTTTCCCGAGTCTCAGCAAATTATACGCAGCGATGGAATTTCCCGATGGTACGGCGCCGTCATAGATTTCTTTGATCCGCGAGAGAACCGCTTCCTCGTCGCGCCCGGTGAAATAAAACCCTCCATTTTTTTCGTCCCAGAAGAGCTCCAGCATGGCATCGGTGAGAGAGAGCGCTTCCTCGAGGAATCTCGCATCAAAGGTGGCTTCGTATAGCTCTATCAGGCCCCATACGAGAAAGGCGTAATCATCGATATAGCCGGGTATCGCCGCTTCGCCCCCGCGGTAGCGGTGCAGGAGCCTGCCGTCGCCTGGGCGCATCGTCTGAAGTATGAAGTCGGCGGCCCTGCGCGCCGCATTGGCCGGCTCGGATTGCCCGAGCGCTGCGGCGCCCCGCGCTAATCCGGCGATCATAAGGCCGTTCCAGTCAGTAAGTATCTTGTCATCCAGAAAGGGATGGACCCGCTTTTCTCTCACGTCAAACAATGTTTCGCGCGCCTCGCGCAAAACCGCTTCGAGCTCTTCGGCATCCATCTTTTCGGTGGCAGCGAATTCCTCGAGGGTGACCTCTGTATGCAGGACACTTCCCCCCTCGAAATGTTCATTCCCGGTTATGCCGTAGTATCTGCAGAAAAGATCGCCTGTTTCCACCCCCAGGATCCCGAGGATCTCTCTCTTGCTCCAGGCGTAGAACTTGCCTTCATCGCCTTCGCTGTCGGCATCTTCGGCCGAAAAGAATCCACCTTCGGGAGATGTCAATTTTCTCGATACGTACGCGAATACCTCATCGAAAACCCGGGCGTGACGCTCGTTTCCCGTCGCCTGATACGCCTCTGCATACGCAATCGCGAGCATCGCCTGGTCGTAGAGCATTTTCTCGAAGTGCGGCACGAGCCATTTAGCATCGGTCGAGTAACGATGAAAGCCGAATCCGAGGTGATCGAATATACCCCCACGGCGCATCGAATCGAGCGTCTCTTCGGTCATGCGTAAAGCATCTTTATGCCCTCCCCGGTACCACAGGCGAATGAGCAGTGAGAGCTGGTGCGGAGTGGGAAATTTCGGGGCCGTTCCGAATCCGCCGTGCGATCGGTCATAGCCCTCCCTGAACCACTCGTATGCTTCATCCAGCACATCGGGTTTCAGAGCGCCCTGCTGCTGTTTAGATTCATATGCCGAGAGGAACTCTGCTGCCTGCTGTCCGATCTTGAGAACTTGTTCGCGGTCATTCTTCCAGACATGTTCGATTTTATGCAGGACCTCGACAATGCCGGTCCGCCCGAACCGCGCATTCCGCGGAAAATAGGTGCCGGCGAAAAAGGGTTTCTTGTCCGGCGTCATAATGATCGTCAGCGGCCACCCTCCAGAGCCCGTCATCGACTGGCAGATTTTCATATATACGTTGTCGATATCCGGACGCTCCTCCCGGTCCACCTTTATGGATACAAAACTCCTGTTTAGTATGGAAGCAACCTCTTCGCTCTCGAAGCTCTCCTCCTCCATGACATGACACCAATGACAGGAGGAATACCCGATCGAGAGGAAAATCGGCTTGTCCTGCGTTGCCGCCCGCTTGAACGCCTCTTCCCCCCAGGGATACCAATCAACGGGATTTTCTGCGTGCTGAAGGAGATACGGGCTTTTCTCGTGAGCCAGCCTGTTCTTTTTCACCGCTCCGTCCGAATCGCCGATTGTGCTTGATTTTGCGTTTGTTTCATTCATGTGTACCACCCCACCGTGTGCTCCGAAGATAAGGAGAAAGATCGGGAAAACTAGGAAAAATGCTATTGTTGACTGCCTGCGTCTCATATTTTTATATAACGTTTTTTGTAGCAACGAGCTCTGAACTCAAAAGATAACAGATCGGGACGTTCCACAAAAGAAAGATTTTGATTTGAGAATAGTTTTTATTAAGTTTTGGTGATTGCTCGAGAGCGTGGCGGGTGAATCAGTCTCGGATCACCGCTGCGTAAATCTGCATTAGAATCAGCCTTGCTCACTTATCCTCAAATCAGCCGCCGAAATCGATCTTCCCGCTCCGATCCTTACGAACCGCTCGCCGTATGCCGCCTTGAACGCATGGATTGCATTATCCCCCGTGCAGTGACTCGGTCCCACAAAGGCCACGCCGAGGTCTCGCAAGCTCGAAACGATTCGCTCGATCTCATCACTATCCATCCTGCCGAGATGGAATCCCCCGAAAACGAAAAGAACATCTCCCTGGCCGACCTCTTTTGCCCTCTCGACGATGTCCACGATACCGGGGTGAGCGCAGCCCGTAATTACAATGAGACCGGCATCGGTTCTGATCACCAGAGATTGTTCCTTGATTAGACCCCCCATTTCACCCGTTGAGAGCACGCCGTCAGAGACCGTCTGCGGAGCATCTATCTCGATCGTCTCGGCTCCCGTTGCCTTCACGCCTTCAACGAACTCATCGGGAAACGACGCGGGCAGATAGAGGGTGACATCGCTGTTTTTTTCGAGGAACCGCTCGAGACCGCCCGTGTGATCCCAGTGGACGTGGGAGAGGAATACCTTGTCGACGATACGGGGATCGATCTCGGCCGCTTCGATATTTTTCATTAGTGTTGCACCGTCCCCGCCGGTATCGAACAGGATCGTTTCTCTCGTCCCCTCGATAAGACATGAGAAGCCCCATTTCGTCTCGAATCCTCGCCCATAAGGATAATTATCGTACAGTACCCGCAGCCGGATTCCTTCGAGCGCCACGTGTGAATCCCCCCCTGCCGTCTTGTCACCTCCCGAATCGTTTTTCATCGTTTCTCCCCCGTTCTCTGCCAGCGCTCCGCTAAAAAGGATGCAGAGCAAACAGAAACATAGTGCGAAATGTCGCGCACGCATTTCTTCCTCCCGACCTCGCGTTTACTCGAAGAC
>CBDUQN010000070.1:0-16363 GCA_965369375.1 uncultured bacterium
TTGAATGGGTTCGGAAAGTTCTGCGCGAGGTTGTACGCCTTCGGTACTTCTGTCTCTGTGATGACCGGGTTGGTCGGAGTGTTCATCCACGGGATAATATCGCTCATGATGTGGTTGCGTATGATCGGCGCTTCGCCGTCCGTATCACGTATGTACATGAAGCTGTGACCAAACCACATCGTCCTGATCGGGCCTCCGGACGCGTTCGGTGTCACATTCGCGATTGCTGCTCCGATGTTCATGTGGGCGCCGTAATCGGGATAGGTAGCGGCGATCGTCGCGCCGGTCGCTGCGTCGAGACAGTCAAACTGGTTTATGATCGGGCAGCCGCCGAATGAGTACCACTGATCTGCCGTTCCCGTGTGGTAGAAGATACCCGCAGCGGTACCGGTGATCTGCGGAGTCACGGCGCCAACGGGGAATCCGCCGGTAAGAGCATAGTAGCTGCCCCAGTTCGGATCGGGATAGGGCTGAACACCACACCAGGTGGTTAACAGCGCGAGCGCCTGAGGTGAGATGAGACGGCTGAGATCCTGTGCGACGTTATCACCGAGGATCCAGAGGCCCGCGCCGGCGACCGAATCGGGATAAAGCGTCATATAGTCGACAAGCAGCTGGCAGTCGTTCGTCTTATCGCTCTCGGAGGAGCCGTCACCGATCGTGCCGACGTCGAGGTTGCCGCTGTCCCAGATGATTATCCTATAGTAGCAGGTCAGTATCGTGGTCGTCGCCGACCTGCTGAGCCCGTTGCCGACGAGAGATGACGGATTCATCACGTCGTATCGTTCCGGCCAGTTAGTGCTCGGATGTACCGCCAGGATTGTTGGATTGAAGTACTGCTCGACGGTCCCCCAGAAGGTGCCCCGGCCGTGAAAGTCGTCGACGTAGAGGATATCAGAGCAGCCAAGGGGCAGGCAGGTTATCTCGAAGATGTAGCTCACACCTTCATATGTGACCCCTCCTGAACGCAAGGAGCGCTCCGCCCTCGTCGGTGCATCCTCGGGAAGGTATGTGGTTTCGTTATTGTTATCGGTGGCGCTGAAGTAGTACTCGATCATGTACCCCCTCGTGAAGAGGGAGTCGTTGAGGTCGACCATATACCTGTCAGGCACAGGGGTGCCCGGATAGGGACCGACACGGGCCTGCGCACATTGCATGGTGGTCCACATCGACCCGTCGTCGCTCACGTAACGGCCGTATGAGCCCTCCAGCGAAGGACCGAAGAGATACTCGGGCTTCGAGCCGACATGGCCCGGGCACGAACTCGCACAGCCGATGTATGTGGCGCGCACGTGACAGTAGATTTTCGGCCAGCCGTCCGGCTCGATCGCGATGCCGCCGCCGAGGGGAGAGGTGCATGATACGACAATCGAATCTCCCGGCCTGATGAGCGGATTATCCGTCGAGTTGAGGTCGTTTGCCGCATCGATTCGCACCCATGATTCGATTCCGAGTCCGGTTGGAAACTGATCCTGGAAGAGGTCGAGGTCGCGGTATGACCACTGCGGGCCGGAAGTACTGTACCTCTGAATGCGGACATTGTCGAACCACGGTGAGGGTGTGTGGGCTGCGCAGTTGCCGTACTGCAAGTACCAGTGCAGGCATAAATCCATACAACTGAGTGCGACACGGATCGTGTCGGCGGTGACGAGATCGCCGACGTCATTCGTAGAGAAGATATAGTCCTGGTCGGGGCCGTATAGGACGAAATGTCTGTCCAGCCATTGTCCGGGACAGCCGTTGTATATGTTCTGTATGTACCATGTGTAGAATACGAGATTTGCGAGGGGGAGATCCCGGTAGACGGTATATTTGAAAAGGACGCCGCCGAGCTTGGGGAGAATTTCGGGAGGAATGTCTGCATCCTGGATCACGTCGTTATTCGTCGAGTATTTTATCATGGAGATCAAGGGCGACCAGACGGTCTCGTCCTGGCAGGGTTTTCCGATTCCGCCCGGACCCTTGCAGAATGGTGTGTCGAAAAGCCCCGGATACGAAGCACTCGGATGCGGGGCATCCCCCATAAAGAAGACGATCTGTGTGCTCAGGTTATTCCCACAGGGATCCTTGTCCTGATACAATCCTGCAAAGAGATAGGAGCTTAAGCCGTAGCCTTCAGGCAGTTTGGCGGTCCACCAGAGACCGTTCCCGTCGCCGTCGGCTCTTTGATCGTCCACCGCTGCGGACTCGAAGTCTTCGTAGTCGATGGGTCCCGAACTATCGTAGACTACGAGGCTGTCGACGATGCAGGCGCCGTCGCTGTTCCACAGGCCGTCCTCATCGCTCCAAGCGCCGTCGGAAACAAAATGGAATCGCAACTTCGTGCTCGCGAGCCCGAGGAGGAGCTCGTGACTATAAGTTCCACTCTTGATCCCGTCGTGGGCCGCGATTTCTACCCAATCGCCATCACCCCGGTCATATTGCACGTATGTGTAGTCCCAGCCGTCCTCCGAATCGAAGTGGGCCTTGTACGAGAATGACAGTGCGCCGGTGAACTCGAACTCGTCCGAGACGAGGCTCTGTTCCCAGGAGTTGCCGTATCCGGGGAGGTGTTCCCAGCCGCAGAGGTAGAGGTCATCGGTGTCGGGCCGGGCCCCGCACCACATCGATTTCATCCCCTCGAGGGGATAGAGACCTCCATAGTCGCCCCCGCCGAGGCCTGCGAAATCGTCAACGTGAAAGAATGTGTCAGGCTGGGCGGTGTTGTCGACCTGTGTCCAGCCCTGCCAGTCCCTGATTTCGAAATCGAATGTGATGATGTTAAAGGTGTCTACCGCAGCAGATGTTTTGAGCCCTTGCAGACCAGGATCGATGAATCCCGTGAGCTCCCCTTCATGCAATTCTCTGAATGGTTTTTTGCCTGATAGTCCCTTTTCACGCGCAGAGGATATACCGGTAGTCAGGACTACTATGCAGATGGCTACGAGGATAATTGCGCACCTGTTCATGATAGACCCCGCCACAATTTCCCAAGGCGAATGTGATTGCAGATTCGTCAAACCGCGGTGCCATAATAAGCATACTCCAATTTATCATGTTTTTCCAGTGGTAATTAAATCGCTGGAGACATGTATCATTAAGATGAAATCGGGAGGGGAGAGGATGCAGGCCGGCCTATAATGTCACTTGATGTAATTGTTTAAGCGAGCGGTGTACTCTATTACTCGATATTATCTTAGCAGAATCATTTTCCTGGTCAGGGTCATCGTCCCGGCTCTGAGGCGGTAGAAATAGACGCCGCTCGAAACGGGCCGGCCGTAGCCGTCCCGTCCGGTCCAGAGAACTTCGTGTCTGCCCGCGCCGCGCCTTTCCTCTACCAGGACGCTCACGAGCCTTCCGGCGGAATCGTACACGCGAAGAGATACGTGCTGTGGCGCGGTAATTTCAAACGAGATCCGTGTCGTTGGATTGAATGGGTTCGGAAAGTTCTGCTCGAGCGCAAATGCATAATGCGGAACGGGATCTCCATCGCCTGTATACTCAATTATGGAAAAGAGGCCGTCGCTCGAATCCTCACCGGTGAGGAGCACCTGATCGTATGCCACAACGAGTATCATGCATGAATCCGAGAAAGTCGGGGGGACGGTCCACTGGCAGAGAGAATCGTTCGGCTCACCGCCCGCTATGAGCTCGAAAGTCTGTCCGGCATCACCCGAGAAATATACGCTCACGGAATCCACATCATTGTTGTCGGTCGCGATCCAGTGGATGTCGATCGTTTCGCCCGCCGGTATCGTTTCTCCTCCGTTCGGGTAGATCACCGTGACAGTGGGAGCGATGATATCCTGTCCCGAGACACAGGCGGCGCCTTCATTCGAATAACCTCCGCCGTACCCCTCGCTGCTGACCGCCGATACGCGGTAGTAGCGGCAGCCCGCGACCGGCCGGTGCTCGAAGGTGTACACGGTAGGGGGGATAATACCGAGGCAGCAGGCTTCATCGGGCGTGAAGCCCGGTGTGGTGTCTCCATAGACTGCGAAACCGCTCAAACCACCGGGGAGCATTGGATCCCAGCCGAGCGCGATCGTCGAATCGTTGACGGCGGCCACCGAGATGCCTTTGACATATTCCGGCGCCGCAATGAGCGCGTTCGGCCCTCCGTGGAGGCCCGCATCGGCGCGCGAACCGTCCGGATCGCCGCTTACCGCGGGATCTCCCGCGTCTATCGCGCATGAATGAACGAGGAGGTGGTAGTCCATCGCCGCCGAATCTGCGTATGCCGGATCCGCCGTCATGTTGGTGGAATCGACCGTCACCGTTGCGATATCCTCCGGCAGATTGCCGTAGCAGATGTTGTACTGAAAGTCGATGTTTTCCATACTGCCGGATTCGAATCCGTTCCCCTGCCCGAATGTCACACAGTTGTTTCTCACATCGATAGACACCATGCTTGTGAGAAAGATATTTCCTCCGGCGTAGAAACCCTCGTTGCGGTCGATCGTATTGTTCTCGATGCCGCCCCATGCGCTATCTGCATAGACGCCCCCGCCGATGATTCCCGACGCATTTTTGGCAATGAGTGAGTTCGATAACTCTATATCATCCGCCCTGTGGTAGATGCCCCCGCCGTAGGTTGATGCGGTGTTCGAGAGGATAGTGGCATGCGTTATCGCGAGCGGCGAGTGCTCGGCGTAGATGCCCCCGCCGTAGGTGAAGCAGTCGTTGAGCGTAATGGAATCTCCATCGATCGTCGCCGTGCTCAGATCGAAATACGCACCGCCGCCGTACTTGTATCCATCGTTATCCGAGATCGAGTTGCCTTCGAGAGCAACCGTCGAATGAAGCGCGCAGATTCCGCCACCGGCCCTGAGTCCCGTGTACGACTCGTGCGGGAAGGAACCGCTGATCCTGTTGCCTCTCACGATGGCATTCGACTGATAGAGGTAGATGCCGCCGCCGCTCTGCGCCGCGCACCCGGTTATCACATTATCCTCGATTATCGGAGTGCCGCTGTAGCAGCAGATCCCGCCGCCGCGGCTGAGGTCGTTTGCCGTTGCTATTCCGCAAGCAGCGATCACGTTCCCCCGTATCACCGGTGAAGAGAGGTAGCTGAATATACCGCCCCCGTATGTGCCGTTATCCGGCAGCTGCGCGAGGCGGCCGGTACCGCCCGTTATGGTAAACCCCTCGATACCGCAGCCGTCGCCTGCGTTCATGAACGAGACGACACTTCCCGATGCATAGAGTGTGGTAAGGTACGTGGCGGGATTCCAGGCACTGAAATCACTGTTCCATCCACCGAGCATATGAACGGGGGTATCGATGATGAGCTGCGCGCTGTACGATGCCGATGCAACCATGATCGTATCTCCCGCTACGGCGGCATCGAGAGCGTCATTGATACTCGAGGCGGCCCATGCAGGCAGAGAGTAAGGGTATATGTTGTTTCCGGCGGGGGAGACGTAACGGCAGGGTCTCCCCTTGATGGTGAAGTCATCGTCACTCGTGTCGAAACCGGCGATCTCTCCGCCGAAGTAGGCGATGATTTTTATCTTTGCCGTAGTGACAGGGAGCTCCGGCACCGTCCAGTTGTACGAGCTTACCCCCCAAAGGCCGCTTGCGATAGTCGAGTCGTAATGAACACCGCCGTCGAGGCTGAGAAGTATGCTGACCGAGTCCGGTGTCTCCCGACCTGTCGTCCATGTGACGGGATGATCCTCTCCGACGTCGAGGATCTCACCGCCGGCGGGAGAGTCGACGCGCACGTAGACGGTGCTCTCATTGTAATATATTTGATATGAGCCTGATCCTATGTTACAGGCGCCATACTTTATATAGCCGAAACCATCGATTCCCCAATCCCGCCCCCAGCTGTTTTTTATGATCCACGCGCCATCTCCACCGCACCTGCTGTCATCCCAGCCGACGATGAGCACCGCATGGTACCCGACGAATCCGTCCCTGCCGTCGTTGTAGCAGCCCCATACATAATCGTAGAGGTTGTTGTACGTTTCCATGGAGGTCCAGACGGGTCCTTCCAGGAGGGCCTGCTTGATCGAGTTTATATCGCTTCCCACATAGTAGTATCCCGAGATCCTGGCGTGCACGAAGCATGCGTCATCCGTGCAGGGAAGAGTGTGATTCGCCTCGTACGGCATGCATGTTTCATGAACGCAGCCGGGATCATCGAAAACCTCGTACGCGGCCCCGGCCCAACCGCCCCCGCAATCGGATCCTTGCGTGTTGCAAACGAGGACCTGCTGTTCGGAGAGGTCATCGGCCCGGTCGTCATAGATGAGGGCGTGGGCTTCGAGCTGGCCGACTGCGGCGAAGGCCCAGCATGAACCGCATGAGCGCTGATCCTTCGCGATCGTGGTTCCGTTGTGAGCTCTCCAGTCGAAGGCCGGATCGAACGTGGCGCCTGCCGGAGCAGTTACCACCGGGATGTTGCGCTTGAATAAATCGGGTGGGAAGACGACGCCACAGCGTTTCTTCTTTTCTTCTAGGGAGAGACCCGAGACGGAGGTGATTCCCGCCTTCCAGTGCCATCCCTTTTCGGCGATCAACCTGTTGAGCTCAGAGATCCTCTCCTCCTCGCTCTTTTGGGAGCGCGCGGCGAAGGAGAGGAGCGACAATACAAGTACCAGGGCGGTCAAACCGCTGACCAATTTAAACAGCGTCATTCGTGTTGCCATGCAGGAGTATGCTCCTTCTTCAGTAATTTCAAGGCTTTGAATATCGCAATTAATTATAGCAAAAAAGGCTTACCTGTTGATAGGGGCGAATTTCTGGATTCTGTGATTTCTCGAGTCCGCCACGTATACATTACCGGCGGCGTCGACGGCAACACCCTCGGGGCGGTTGAATTCCCCGCTGCCGCTGCCGCTCCCGCCGAGCGCGGCGATAAACACGCCTCCGGCGGTGAACTTCTGTATTCTATCGTTCCCGTAGTCGGCGACATAGACATTCCCCTCGGAATCTACCGATACATCGAAGGGACAGTCAAACTGACCGTTTTCGGCGCCATGCGTTCCCCACGCAAGCAGGAAATCGCCGTTCGGGGTGAATCTCTGGATCCTCGTGCCCCGGCATTCACAAACATAGACGGAGCCGTCAGCGCCCACGGCGATACCCATAACGCCCGAGAAGCGCCCTTCCCCGGAGCCGGGACCGCCCCATGCAGTGATAAATGTTCCGTTTGATTCGAACTTCTGGACAATGTTACGCTGGAAATCCGTGACGTAGATGTTCCCGTAATCATCAACGGCGATTCCTTCGGGATCAATGAACTCTCCATCCCCGTTGCCCTGATTTCCCCATGAGCTCACATGAGTGCCGTCAGGCAGGAATTTCTGGACACGGAAGTTTTCACTATCCGTGACATAGATGTCGCCGCCCGGGCCGACCGCCACCCTCTTCGGGAAGCTGAACGATCCGTCATCACCCCCTTCTTGTCCCCATTTCGTGAGGAATACGCCGCCGTGGTCGAACTTCTGAACGCGATGGTTCCAGTGATCGACCACATACATGACATCCCCCGGCCCCAGCGCGATCCCCTTGGGGAACCCAAACTGCTCATCTCCCGTTCCCTCGCTTCCCCATTCGTGAATAAATATGTAATCGTCCGTGGCATAGGGACCCGATTCGAGTATTTTCCTGTAATCGATGGGGGAGGCCGAGAAATCGGGCATCCCGAGATCGAGTGTCTCGATGGCATTCTCCACGGAGCCGGATATGCCTCCATAGGCTTCGTAGTGCCAATCGGGAGGAGTGCTTGTCTGCACGGCGAATCCATGAAACGGCTTGAGCGCCATGCGGCAACTGTCGGTCGAGTAGAAAACGACATTCAGTTGCGGCCGGACGTACACCGTTAACGAGATATCACTCGGTGTCACATAGATGAACTCGTGCGATGTGAATTCGGTCCCGCACGTACCGACGCCGGTCCAGGCGCCGCCGCCGAAGCTCGATCCGATTCGCGTCCGATAATCTCCCGCGCACTTCGTCAGGTATGATCCGGCGGAGCGAGAGGACAGCACGAAGCCGGCGGAGAAAATCAGTTCGATGTCCTCTACTATGGGGATCGATCCGATATGGTGGACCACCGTTTGCCTTACCGAAACGATCGGTATCTCATATGAGAGATCTATCTCTCCCGTGACATACACCGATACGTCGGTATCAATATCTATCGTCCCCTCGGCGATGGCTTGGAATTCCTCGATCGTTCTGTCGCGAATGCCGATTCCAACACTCAGCTCGGGATCGAATTCAATAGAGCCTTCCAATATCGTCACATCTACAGTTACTCCTCCGCGCATTCCGGAATAGAGCGTTAAACCGGAGAGATTCAAACGAATCGAACCGGAAGAACCGATCGGGGCTCCGCGCGAACTCATCCGGGAGGATGAACGGGAATCGTTTACAACGGTCTGGAACGAGCCGAAATGTATCAGCGTGTCTGTTCTTCCCGAGTATACGGCGTCTGTGAGCGAGGCGGCTTTCGTTTCGACGATCAGTCGGTTATCGACGCGATCGACCGAGAGCGCTTCTCTGATATAGCCCCCTTCTTCGGTGCCGACGATGATTGATCCTTTCTCGATATCGGGAGCATGCCCGGTAAGCCTGAAGATATATGTCGAGCCGATTATGTCATAGAGTGATATCCCTTCGGAGCCCGTTATGACAACGGCCTTGGTTGAGATCTTCGTTCCGTAGGGATCGGTCGATGTGGGGGAATCCTCCGCGCATCCGCCCATGAAGGCGATTCCCACGGCTGCAAGGGTGATCAATCGCAGACGCATATTGGGGTGCCCGTCACTCATCGATATTCCACGTTTCAAAAACCACATTCATGATGCTGTCGACAGCGGTTCGTTCGAAGAACCAGAGGGGGAGTCCGAAATGAAAGCTCGGCGCGGCCACGGCGACACCCGATGAGACATCGGGAACGATATCGCCGTATTTCGTCACCCAGAATGCGACGGTGCCGTAATCGAGCGCCGAATCCTCGCTCTTCGACCGCATGCGGTAGATGGGATGAAAGCATGCCTGCGGGTAGACATTCATTATGTCCATCCAATACCGCGGATTGTAGACTTCGACATAGGTGAATCCACCCGGGTCGCTGAGCGAGTCCGGATCGAAGAATCTTCCCGGCTTTGTTATCTCCTCCCACAGAATGAGGCGTTCGGGCAGTCCGGGAGTCGATACGGTATAGAGATCAAAGCTGTCTTTCACCGCGTGCGTCATGACGTCGAAATGGTTGACCGACCTATACGGAATGTGACTATCCGTTCGCAGGATCCCGTCGATTTTATCGAGCACCGATACGCAGTAATCTTTGTAAGCGAAGCTGTTCACTCCGCTCCTGTCCCCGTGGCAATTATTGCGGTTACCCGCTATCTCGCAGCGGAGGCGCATGGGGAATGATTGAGCATCGGCTCCGAGAACGGCTGCGAGGCCGCCGCTGTACTCGGAGCGGCCGAGCGTGAGGAGATGTCCGCCTTTGCGGAGAAATATCGAAAGGTAGCTCGTGATGTTGTGTTTGCTCTCGCCGATCCCGCTTTCGGGAGTGAAATAGACGACACCCTTCCAGGCGCTCCTGTCCGAGGAGGAATACGTCCAGATGATATTCTTGTACAGGCCCATGTGTTCGATTGGGGGCGGATAAAAAGCATATGTGCTGGTGTCGAATATATCGCGCCCGGGATCGAAGCCGCGCGCGCGATCGCAGATATCGAGCCAGAATTCGTCGTGCTGGTTTTCCGTCGGCATAGCCCATGTTGTCTGCGGGAAATTTGTCGAATAGAAGTCGTCTATCATGAGGAGGTTCCTGTCCATGGGAAACGGTACGATCTCTATTTCAATCATGCCCCGCGTGATCAAGCCCGCGAGGTCGATGGCTTCTACGGTCAAAGTATGGATACCCGAAAAGAATGTGATTTCAGATATGGACGTGATGCCTGCGCCGTACGGCTCGCTCCACGTTTGCGGATCGGTAATATCCCATCCGTAGCGGTAACCCACCATCGTGCCTCCGTAGTAATCGACGTCGGCGCGCCACTGGAAATAGAGCGGGATCCCCGCGGGAAGTTTTTCACGAACGGGGCGCAGATTCGTAGCGAGGAATGCAGAGACGTGCAGGAGCGGCTCGTAGATCATGAGATGAGGCCCGGAGAACATCGAGACCTGAAACCGTCGAATGTTCACGTTTTTCATGAATTCCGATGTAATGCGGCCTTTATGATCCTTCGCCTGCACGGCAAAGATGTAATAGTAGCCGATCTGGAGATTCTCATCATCCCCGATGATTGTCGATGCCCCCGATTGATCGCGGGAATCGTACTCAGCCCAGTCCGACCATTTGTCCTCGTATCTCCAAAGACTCTCATTGAGATCTTTTATGATATCGAATCCGGGATTGTACGCACCTGTTGTATCGAGAACCATGCTGAGCAGGTACCGCGTATAGGTAACAGTCGAACTGTCTGCGTGAGTCCAGCAGAATTGGATGACCTCGGAATATTTCAAATCGGTCGAGGTGATCTCCGGCTGCGTTATGATAACATACGGTGCGAGTACTTCTATATCGGGAGCAGTTGGGTGATCCCCGCAGCCCGTGAGTCCTGCCAGGCAACCGGCGAGAAGGAGAGCGCCATACAACTGTATACGCGAGAGATCTGCGAGATTGGTATCGATCATAACAGTATAAATATAAAAAATCCAAATATATTTACAAGTAGTGTTATAACCCTAATTTAATCGTGAACGAATCTCGAAATTGCGTGTTCTTTTACTAGAAGGGGGATGTTCACACGATAATGGAAGGAGAGACAATCATGATTCGTCATTCGGTCGCTACTGTTGCCGCAGTACTCGTGCTCATCTGCTGCTATGCCTTTGAAGCAGCCGCTCAACCTCAGCCGGTTCCCGAATTGACCGAGCGGCCGCTGGATAAGGTTTCGTATGTGGCGCTGGCCAAGGAATGGAAGGAATATATCGAGAAGCACGGCGAGTCGGCGGCGGCTTACATTAATCTCGGGATGGCCTATCACTACAGCGGCGAAATCGAAGCGGCGCGTGTTGCGGGGGAACGCGCCTGCAAGCTCGAGCCGGACAATCCGGATGCCCTTGCCTTTCTCGCAAAGATTTTGTCGATCAAAGGCGACAATATCGACAGCGCGCTCGAGCTCCTCGAACGGTGCAGGAGAATCGCCCCGGCTCATGAGGAATGTCTGACAACGTTCGCCGCCATTTATCTCAAGCGCGGGGAGCTGTCAAAAGCGGATGAGGTGTTCGCGTTCATATTCGATCAGAGAATTATTCCCGTGCCGCTCCAGGACTACGCATATAATATGCTCGTGGGTCTTCCCACGGGCGCCGTTTTGATTACCAATGGCGATAACGACACCTTTCCCCCTCTCGCGCTCCAGGCGGGGATGGCCTTTCGCAGCGATGTTATCGTAATCAACCGCCATCTCCTGACAATCCGGGAATTTGCCGAGGCTGTTTTCGAACGTCACCCAGCAATAAGGCCGGGTGGAGAGCTTCCGTCGGGCAAGGGCCCGTCACTGTCTATGGCACTGATTGGGAAAATGGTGGAAGACCAGAAGGTTCCCGTTTACGTGTCTGCAACGGTTATTTTTAAAGATCTCGGCATCGGATCTCCGATCGTGGTGGAAGGATTGAACTGGCGCACATCGAAAACAGGGCTGACATCCGAGGAAACGTCCCGCCTCTTCCTCGAGACGTATCGATTGGACTCGGCGACCGATTGGAACTTTGCATGGGGGCTCATTCCGAGTGTTTCGAATATTGTCAGTAATTATGTAACCGGTATGATCTACCATGTGCGGGAGGGTGGGGTGGACACTGAAACAAAAAAGAAGCTGCTCGATAAGGCTTTGGAAATCGCGCAATTTCATGATATGGCAAGAGCTTCGATGGTTATACAATCGCTGCAGAAAAAGTGAGTGCCGGACTCGCCACGGCTATTATCAACCAGGTCGAGGCGGTATGGAGAAACCATCTAAGAATCGAAGTGAGACCAAAAATCAAAGTCGATTTAGAGACGATAGAAGAATTGGGATGCGGGCAGCCTGACAGTAGGCGTATCATGCGTGAAGCGCACAGGTGCCGCCCGCTGTTGTTGCGAAGGACGATAGACTGAAACGTTTGAACGACACCGAGTTGGCATTGCTCGCACAATCGGGCGACAGTAACGCTTTCGAGGAGATCTATGAGCGGCATGCCTCTGGAGTAGCCCGCGCGCTCGCATCATTCGCGGGACCTGACCGGGATCTGTTGGATGATCTGACACAGGAAACGTTTTTCAGGGTTATTGCTGGATTGCCGTCTTACATCCCGAGCCGTCCATTTGCTCACTGGCTCTATACGATCGCGCTCAATGTGGGGCGCAACCATGCGCGCCGGCGATCGGGGGAGACGGTTGTCGATCCCGCTGAAATCGATTCCCTCGCAGGCGCCCATAATCCGATCGGTGACTGGTCGGAACACATACTGGGGAATACGCTGCTCGAATTGGTTTCGCGACTCCCCGATCATATGCGTGAGGTCGTATCGCTCAGGATCGGCTCCGGTATGCCCTATGGAGAATTAGCCGAGGTGCTCGGAATCCCCGAAGGAACAGCGCGGACCCGAATGCACAATGCGGTAAGAAAGTTGCGGGAACAGCTGCAATTGTTGGCTGCAGAGAAGGGAAAAAGATGAAGAAAGATATCGATATCGAGGATCTTCTGAAGCGGTACCGAAACGATCCGAGTCAACGTGTGAGACGCGCCGTCATGTCGCGCTTCAGGGAAACGTATGGAAGAGGGGAAGAGGTGGGTAGGCTTACGATGTTCTGGAGACGTGCGGTTCCGATCAATCTCGCTGCCGTTATTCTGATCATCGTCTCCGGACTTTCATTCCTCGTGGGCCTGAGCATACCTCGTGAAAAGAAAGCAGGAGGGGAGCCGCAAGTGCCGTTGCAGCAAACGGAAATTACCGATGTGCAGGAGTTGAAATGGGAAGTTGCCGAGAATGATATCTTGTGATTGCCGCCGATCCGTTCAGGACGTCCTATCCGCCGAACACATCGATATGCTGTGATACAACGGTTTCCCAGTTGAAATCATTCAATACACGCTCACGCGCCCTGCGCGTCAGCTCATCGAGCGCGCCGGGATTCTCCAGCGCAAATTCGATGCTGCGCCCAAGTGATTCTACATTCGATCTCTCGAAGGTGAGGGCGGTATCATTCACTATGTACAGGTTTTCCTGTATATCGCTGCAGATAAGTGGAACACCCAAACCCATGACGGTCAGAATAACAGGTGATAATCCTTCGATGTCCGACGGCTGAATGTATGTGTACGCGTTTTTTATGAGCACGTTTGTGTCGTTGCCGTATACGAATCCCGGAAAGAGTATGCGATCGTCATTCGTTGCGCGCAGATTCCTCTCGAAAGCCGAAGGATTTGGTGTGCCTCCCACGAGCACTAATTTTTTATCGGTTTTGATCTTTTCGAAGGCCGGGATGAGGTACTGAAGTCCCTTGTCGGGAATGAATCTGCCGACGAAGAGGAAGTATTCTTTCGGCTCGAGTCCAAGTCGATCGAGGATCTCGGAATTTTCAGGCTCTCTGACCTCGCTGCCGTACGGTATAAAGTGATATTTTTTCTTGAACAGTTTTTCAAAATAATCCTTCGCGAAAATATTGTCAAAAATGATATTGCTCGGGAGATATGCCGTTATGACCATCGAGAGCAGCAGGTAGAGCTTGCCGAACCACGGCCATTTTTCCCGTTTCCAATCGATGCCGTCCTGACTGATGAAAACCCGTTTGCCGGTCAACCGCAGGGGCAACGCCCAGATGCTGTTTCCGCCGTTATGGATATGAACGATGTCGCCCGTATTGTGAAAGATGATATGAAACGTCGCCTTGAACGAGTGGATTATCGTGTCGAAACCGCTCCGACTCGTTGTTCTCAGGTTGAATAATTTCACTCCTTCCCATTCTTCCATTTTTGGCTGGTCCTTGTCGTATATCCGGTTGTAGCCGACGACGGTATGTCCGAGCCGCGCGAGTCTCGGATACAGTTCGTAAGCGAATTTGTCCGCCCCGGCGGAACCTTCTCGCGGCGGAAAGGATCTGAAACCGAACGCCGCTATGCGCAATTTATTTCTCTTCTCATTCATATGATTCAATGTATCGCTCGAGCGATTCCCGCCATGGGGGCATGACATTGATCCCGTTCAGTTCCAATTTGTAATTGACGATTGCTTCTGACCGGGGACGCGGCGCGGGAAGTGGAAACCGCTCAGAACCAACCGGCGTCACTTCAACCTCTCCATCGAGACTCATCAACTCGACAATCGCTTTTGCGATATCGTACCTCGTTGCCATTTCGTTGTTGGCGCAGTGATAGAGGCCGTATCGTTTTGTTTCGAGCAGGACGGGGATCTGTTTGGCGAAGTCCCGCGTGAAACAGGGAGTGCCGAATCTGTCGTTCACCGCCTCTATCTTCCTTTTGCCCGACTTTATAAATGAGAGTATCTTTGATACGAATTTCTTGTCCAATCTCACATCGCCGATCATCCAGCCGGCGCGCATGATAAAGTATCGCTGCACATTATTGATGACGGCGAATTCCCCCGCATATTTCGATCTCGCATAGATATTGACCGGCGAAGGTTCGTCGAATTCGGTGCAGGGCTCTGTCTTGTCGCCGCCGAAAACGCCGCCGGTGCTGATATAGAGCATCGGCACATCCGCTTTTCTGCACGAGAAAGCAATGTTCTCGGTTCCGATGAAGTTTATACGAAATGCCGCATCCGGTTCGGTTTCACAGCGATCGACATCGGTGTGCGCGGCGAGGTGAAAGACATAATCGGGGGAGAACGCGGCGATCTTTTGCTCGACTTCTTCTATTTTCGTCACGTCGAGCTTAACGCAGTCAGGCTCTCTCGGTGCGATATCCGTTTTTATAATCTCGTTACCGCCGTCCTGCATGACACGGATAACCTCGGCGGCAAGTGTTCCCGAAGCTCCTGTCAACAGTATCTTCATTACCGCTCCGTTCTAAAGATAGCCACGATACGCCGATTCCATATATTCCCGCAATCCGATCTTCCAGTCCCTCATGGTGTTGAGCCCGCGCAGGTCGAGCTTTCTGTTTGTGAGGCGCTCACAGGGCGGGCGCTCGGCGAAGTATTCTTCCTTGAAGTGATCGGATGTTACCTCTGTTATCTTCACTGCGTCCTTTAGCTCGAGTATGGCGATCATCTCCCTCGCCACATCGAGTCTGCTCGTGAGACCGCTGCATACCATGTTGTACAAGCCCCAATACTCGGTTTGCAGCAGGCGCTGTACATTATTCGCGAAGTCGTACGTATAGGTGGGCGTTCCAAGTTTGTCATTGACGATGAACAGCTCGGTTTTCCCCTGTTTGAGCTGCAGCATGATTTTCTGAACGAATTTCTTGTCTTTTTTCGGTCCGCCTCCCATCATCCATCCCGCCCGGCAGATAAAGTATCTCTGTGCTCTCTCCATCACATAGCGTTCCCCGGCGTATTTCGCGCGGGCATATACGCCAAGCGGATGAGGGACGTCCCAATCGTCATAGAGCTCTTTTGTGCCGTCGAATATTCCCGCCGTGCCGGTATAGAGGATCGGTATATCGAGTTCATTGGCTATCAATACTGCATGTTCCACGGACAGCGCATTGGTCATGCAGGCGTCATCCTGGTGGAGCTCGCAGTACTCGAGGTCCGTCAGAGCGCCGAGGTGAAAGAGGTAATGGGGTTTGAAAGCAATCACATCCCGGCGATACTCTTCGAATTCTCTGAAATCGAGAAACGATAGCCAGCTGTCATTGACGTCCTTGTCCGTGCACTTCAGATCGTACCGGTCCCTGAAAACATGGTAGAATGCCTCACCGAGCATCCCCCCGCACCCTGCTATGTAGATCTTTTGCATGAGTGATCCTTTCAATCTGATACTGTACAACAAAAATTGTACCGATTAACCCGTAAGAGTCAATAAATCTTTGCAATATGCGGTTTTTCGGTGCAGCATCGTTTCAATCCCTCGCGCATCGATTACGGGCTTGCACCACCCTGTTTTCACGATCGCACGCGCATGAGCGAGCAACAAAAAATACTTGAAAGTTTAATGTTCACCCTATATTGATATAGTTGCCGGAGCTGGTGTAGCTCAGCTGGTAGAGCAACGCACTCGTAATGCGTAGGTCAACGGTTCGAATCCGTTCACCAGCTCCATTCGCTTCGACCGACCTCCCCGTGCTGGATTATTGACACAGCTAGCCTCAATCCGTCATAATTCGGTAGTTTTATGACTTTGGAATCGGTATCCAATAAGGTTTCCCGGGTCACGGAAGATCATTTCGTCACCTCGCCG
>CBDUQN010000071.1:0-16227 GCA_965369375.1 uncultured bacterium
GCCGCGACGATCCACGTCCCGACCGACAGAAGACTGCCGCCACGTTCCTGCAAACGGGGCGCAAAGCCGACGCGCGCGAAAAAGCCGTCGACGCCCGACGGGATCGCGGCGAGCATTTCGATGACGGGTTTGACGATCTGGCGGAGTGAAAACGGCAGGATATCGCTGAGGCAGAGCGCCGCGAGCACGCCGAGCGGCACCGCAACGACAACCGCGCCGAGCGTGACGAGCCCGCTCCCGACAAACATCGCAAGCGAGCCGAACTCGGCTTCCTCCCTGGAGGGATACCACCGGGTACTCGTGAAGAACTCCTTGATACCCTCGAGCTGAAAGAAGGGAAGCGCATCCTTGATGATGAAATAGAAGATAAACAGAAGCGCTATCATCGAGCTCGAGGCCACGATGACGAGCATCGAGTTGCCTGCAGAGGCGCCCAGCCGCTGGTAGCGCTGGGCGCCTCTGCTCATCAGGAGTTGCTTATCCAAGCCTTCCGCGCAAGGGGGTTGAGAATTGTCGGGCATCACTTATCGCATCCGTCTCTTCGCCGCCGTATCGGCGGCCGTTAACTAATACCTCGTTACGGGAACGAAACCGATTCCTTCGACGATCTCCTGACCTTTCGGCGTGAGGTACAGGTTGATGAACGAAAAGAGGTGTGTTCCGAGCTTGGGATAGCCGTTCGTGAACATATAGAGCGGCCTCGCTATGGGATACACTCCGGAAGCGACCGTATTGGGATCGGGGTAGACACCGTTCATCTTGAGCGCCTTGACGGTACGGTCGACGAAACCCAATCCAACATACCCGATCGCGACCTTGGTGCTCTGAACACGTTGGCGGATAGCGCCGTTGCTGCCGACGTACTCGGCTCCCTGCGCGATCTTCTTCTTCTTCATGACGAGCTTCTCGAAGCTCTCGTACGTGCCACTGTTCGTGTCACGACTGATCATGACAATCGCCATATCCGGGCCGCCGAGCTGCTTCCAGCTCGTGACCTTGCCCATGTAGATATCGCGGACCTGCTCGACGGTCAACTCCGAAACCGGATTGCCCGGATGAACGATAATGGCGATGCCGTCCATCGCGACGACGTGCGCAACGGGCATGATACCCTTCTTCACCGCCGCCGCGTATTCCTTCAGCTTCATGAAGCGGGACATATCGGCGATATCGCAGACACCGTTGATGAGGCTCTTTGCGCCGTTGCCGCTTCCCGATTCGCTGACCGTGACATTGACGTCCTTGTGCATCAACATGTAATACTCGGCGAATGCCTTCGCAATCGGCCCGACCGTCGTCGAGCCATCGATGATGATCTTGGTTTCGCCCGCTACGATGTCCGACGCGGAGAGTCCGGACGCGAGCAAAGCGATCACGATAACTGCCAGGGTCAATTTGAACCTGTTCACCCTATTGCCTCCTTGAATCTATGTTCCACGTGCTTCTCGAAGGTACCCAACGGACGTTAAAGCTTTGTTAAGATTCCGTTAGATTACCGTTAGCGTTTTTTAAAGCCTTAGAACTTTGCCTTGAGGTCCAGCTGGAATCTCTTGTAATCGAGCTCCTCTTCCATGCCCACCTTGTTGATGAATGCGGCAAAGCCGAGATCCACCTTATCGGCGATACCGTAACTGACACCGACCTCGGCTCCCTTGTTATCGGTGCCGCCTCCGCCGAAATCGGAATCGGTGAAGGCGCCGATTACGGCGTCGGCTTCGAGCTCGCGCCAGTAACCGAAGAGCTTCCAGTTACCTTTGCCCTTACCGTGCTTGACCATCGCACCGGCAAGCCATCCCTTGTTGTTCTCGTCGACATCGAGGTTCTGCACGTAGTTTCCCACAAGAAGGAACGTAACCTTCTCGAGCTTTACGCCGAACTCACCGAAAACATCGACCATGTTGTAGTCATAGGCAAACACATCAATGGTGTCCCCGTCGACATCAACCTCCACCGTCGAGTTTCCGAAGAAATCTTCGGGGTCGTAGAGCCCTACGCTGCCTTTGAGATTCTGGTAATCGCAATATCCGCCGCCGAAGACGAGGTGCGACTCTTTCGAAGTATCGATCTTGAATCCGAGCTGTCCGCCGGCCATCTTCGTGTCATCGGCTTGCTTGCGTTCTTCGACGTAGAAGAAAACACCGTTGACGAAGATCGTTACCTTATCGGACGCCTTTCCTTTGTACGTCGCTGCAAGTCCGCCGGGGCTGAGATCGCTGTCCCAGATGAGCTCCGTCTTCTGCGGGACGTACAACGGCCTGAAGAACTTACCGAAGATGATGTGCAGATCATCGACCGCGCCGGGATGGTAATCGAGGTAGGCCCGGTCGAGACCGTAATCCTTCGTCGAAAAGCCTTCGCTCAGCGTTTGGTTCGCCGAGAGCGGATCGTTCCCGCCCGTGATGAGGCGCGCATGCAGGCTCCAGTCATCGGTCAATGTCACATTGGTTGCCAGACGAAAACGGAGACGCCAACGGTGCCTGTCCTTCTCCGACCATTCCTTCTTGATCGTTTCATGTCTGAACCGGAAATCACCTTTGAGCTTGACCTTCTCGTGCCATTCGCCCGCCTCTGCGGCGCCGGCGAACAGAAAGGCGCCGAGAAGTATCAGGGTACAGACCTTTGTCATGGTTATACCTCTTTCTGTCTGAGCCTTCCTCTTTCTGCACTTGATTTCCACTTTCTGTCTCATCGGTCATTGCCATCAAGATGTTGCGTTCTGTCTCTGCGAGTCCCCGAGGAACTCGATCGGTTTTATCCCGCGCATCACCTCCTTCGATGCAATTGAATCTTAGAACAATCAAAAAGGTGTTTCAATCCTCGCGGGGATTATGAAATGTCGCTGTTACGTTAGTATGATGGAAATGTTAGAAATTCGTTAATGTGGGATGTTGCGCTTTTATACGGTTTTCGGCAGATGAATGGAGAAGGTGCTCCCCTCATTCGGCGTGCTTTCGACGGTCACGCGACCCCGGTGCGCCTGAACGATGTGCTTCACGATGGCGAGCCCGAGCCCAGTTCCGCCGAGTTTTCTGCTCCGGGCCTTGTCGACGCGGTAGAAACGCTCGAAGAGGCGCGGCAGGTGTTCCTTCTCGACACCGCACCCGCGATCGGCGACGCTGATCAATACCTCTTCGGCACCTTGCTGAGCGGAAACCGTCACGCGGTCTCCCGGTTCGCTGTACTTTATCGCGTTATCCACGAGGTTGATCACCGCCTGCTCGAGAAGCGCCGGGTTAATCCGCGCCAGCAGTGTATCGGGACATTCCAGTTCTATCTTGATATCCTTGTTGTTCCCCTTGCTCTCGACGACCTGGATCGCCTCCTGCAGCACGGCTCTTACTTTTCCTGTCTCGAAACGGATCTTTTCCTTCTCCACCTCCTGCTCCACGCGGGATATGAGCAGCAGATCCTCGATGATCGAGTTCATCCGGTCGGCCTGCTTCGCGATTATATTCAAGAAATGCTCGGCGTCGCGCGGCACATTGATCGCTCCATCCTGCAGTGTCTCGACAAAGCCCTTGATCGAGGTGATCGGCGTTTTGAGCTCGTGCGAGACATTGGCGACAAAGTCACGCCGCACGTTCTCGAGCCTCCGCAGCCGTGTGACATCGTTGAGGACGATAACGGCACCGCGCCTTTCGCCGCCGGGATTATAGAGCTGCGTCCCGTGTGCCTGGAGAAACCGCTCCCCGCTCCCGTTGTGCAGAACGATGTCGCCCTCCACCGGTTCCACCGTGGAGAGCGCCCTGGCGACGAAGTTCTGGAGCGCGGGGTTCCTCACGACCTCCTGAATCGTTCTGCCGCTCACCGCTTCGGCATCCACGCCGAGGAATGTCGAAGCGGCTCGGTTTACTTTAATGATCCGCTCGTCGGTATCGACAGCGAGAAGCCCTTCCACCATGCTGGAGAAAACGGCCTCCTGCTCGTTCCGCTGGCGGATCACGGTCTTGATCCTGTCTTCGAGGCGCGCCGCCATCTCGTTCATGACCTCCGCCAGATCGCCGATCTCTTCGAGATCGCGAACGGGCAGCCGGTAGCTGAGTTCGTCGTTGGCGAAACGGGCGACACCCCGTTTCATCTCCTCGAGTGGCCGGCTGATCCTTCTCGATACGGCGAAGCTCACGATCCCCCCGATAATCGCAACGACGATCCCGCCGATTACTATCTTGAAATACATGCCCCGTAAGTTCTCATCGATAAAGGCAAGGGGCAAAGATGCCCTCACCGCGCCGACGATCTCTCCGTCTTTCTTGACCGGAACCGCCACATACATGAAATCCCGGCGCAGCGTGCCGCTGTAGCGAATCGACCGGCCGACGATACCGGCGAGCGCCTCGATGAGCTCCGGACGGTCGCCGTGGTTCTCCATCCGAGCAGGATCTTTCTTCGAATCACACAGCACGACACCCGTGGGATCGATGACGGTGATCCTCGTCCCGGAAATACTGCCCAGCTCATTGCAGATCGAATCGAGCTTCCGCTCGTCCCCCCCTTCGAAGTATCTCGCGATCCGCCTTTCGAACAGTCCGGCCCGCGCCTCGAGTTCCGAAGTCGTGCGATCGATATAGAACTCCTTGATCGAGCTCGACGCGTACCAGGATACCGCCACGAGCGAGAGTACGATCACGAGGAGATAGTACGGATAGATATGCCAGAGAATACGCCTGCGCCGCATCTATGACTCCTTGAACCGGTAACCGACGCCGCGGACCGTCTCGAGGCATTTGCCGAGGGAACCGAGCTTCTTGCGCAGCCCCACGATGTGAACATCGACCGAACGATCCGTCACCGGATAGTCCTCGCCCCGGGCGGCGCTGATGATCTGCTGTCTGGTAAAGACCCACCCGGGACGCCTCGCCAGGTAATGGAGCAGCCTGAACTCAGTCGAGGTGAGCTCGATCGGCTTTCCCTTGACGAGAACCTCGTGCCGGCCCGGATGAATGACGAGATCCTTCACCTTTATCACAGCCGTTTTGTTGATCGGCGCCTTCGCCTTTCTGCGAAGGACCGCTTTGACCCTCGCGACGAGTATGCGCGGGCTGAACGGCTTCGTGACGTAGTCATCGGCGCCGAGCTCGAGCCCGGCCACGATGTCCGCCTCCTCACCCTTGGCCGTCAGCATTACGATCGGTATGTATGATGTCTTCGGTTCCCGCTTGAGGATATTGCAGACCTCGAGACCGTCTATGCCGGGGAGCATGAGATCGAGAAGGATGAGATCGGGAAGTTTCGACCGCGCCGCCTTGAGGGCGTCCTCGCCCGTCGTGACTCCGGTCACATCGTATCCGCCCCGCACGAGGTTGTACCGGACCAGCTCTAGGATATCCTCCTCGTCGTCGACTACGAGTATCCGCTCATGAGCCATTGGAACCCTTTCACTAAAAAAGCGGCCGCACAATCTATTATTAGTCTATTAACACATGCACGTAAGCTTTATTTTAAGATTCTGTTAGATTTGTGTTAATCGGGCGGAAATGCTTTGATTTCGCTCCACTATTGCCGGGGCAGGCGGACGGATACGATCGGTTTCCTATTCCGATGGAAGGCCGCCGAGCACCGCGGGGTGAACGCCAACATGCGCGCGAAATGGTCGGGGCGGCCGGATTTGAACCGGCGACCTCCTGCTCCCAAGGCAGGCGCGCTAACCGGGCTGCGCTACGCCCCGACCCTTTGTTCCACATGATGTTTGCTTAAATCATTCCAATTGCTATAAGCAAGTCAAGGGAAACCGGCGGCACCCATTCAGTGGCCGGCCCTCGATATCTCCTGCTCATATATCCCCACTATGCGCCGGTAGTGTTCCTCCCTGCTGTAAAGCCGTTCCGCCTTTTCCCTCCCCCGTTGTCCCATATCCCTGCGGCGGCCGCCGTCACCGAGCAGCACGTTGAGCCGGTCCACGAGCGCATCGACATCGCCGATGGGAAAGAGATACCCATTCACGCCATCCTCCACCATTTCGGGGACGCCGCCGGAATCGGACGCGACGACCGCCTTCCCCGATGCCATCGCTTCCAACACGGAGAATGGAAAATTGTCATATACCCGTGACGGGAGAACGGCGAACTGCGCCTCGGCGATAATCTTGCGCAGCTCGTCGCCGGTTCGATACCCGATAAACTCGACCCGGTCGGCTCCCAGTTCGGCGGCGAGATTCACGAGATCCTCCCGCAGGGGTCCGTCCCCGACGATCCAGAGCCTTCCCGTGTCGAGCCTGGAGACGGCGCGGACGAGCATATCCGGCGCCTTCTCATGCGCGAGCCTCCCGAAGAAGAGAAAGTAATCCTTCTCGGGTGAAGGCCGGTATGCATTCAGATCGACGAAGTTCGGCATCCATGTGATCTTGCCCGGATCGTATCCGCCTTCGATCATCTTGTTGCGCAAAAAATTGCTCGGCGTAATGAAGCGGTCGATCCTCGCCTGCAGGCGGATCAGCCGGTTGTAGTAAGCATTGACCATCGAGAGAAAGCTCGCCGCAAGGCTTCCCTTCTTGCACCGGTGCAGCAGAACCATGTAATAGCGGTTCGGAATGCACCGCTCGCATATTTCGTCGCCGCAGAGAAGCGAGGAATTCGGGCAGACGAGCTGGGAATCATGAAGTGTCCATACGATCGGTATGTTTCTCTTCTTTATCGGCCCGATGATAGAAGTCGTCAAATGAGCCTGAAAATTATGCATATGAACGATATCCGGTTTCACTTCCTCGAGAAGGCTCTCCATTTTGCCGCGCGCTTCCCTGTTGTACATGCTTCGGCTCAGAACCTTCCAGGCGGCCCGCGGTGAGAATTCGCCGAGAAGCGAGGGAAAGTCGATCTCGCTCACAAAATACTCCGAATAGGGGGAGGGGAGGTTGTCCGGATGATGCATCGCAAATGGAATCACCTCATGCCCCTGCTCCTCGAGAAGTCCCGACAGATTAAGCATATAGGTGGAATCGCCCCCCCGGTAGTAATAAAAGGTTTGAACCATCAGCACTCGCATCGTTTACCTGCTATCGATTCAAGTGAGCAAAGGGCGGAGCGTCCGGGTCCCCTCAGAGTAATGATAAAATATACTTGCAGTTACCATATTATATACACCCGAAGTCGTATCCGGACAGGATGAATGTAACGTAAAGAGCTGAACGTTTCAAAGAAAATGCGAGCTTGACAATAGGATATTTGATTGCTAGCTTTTAACTACTTTACTACGACTAAACAAATTAAGGAGGAACAATGCTTAGAGGTAACCCTCTCGTTTTGATGACCGTTCTCGCTCTCGCGGCGATCATTGCGGGATGCGCGGTCGACGGGGATATTACCATAACCAATGATTCATCAACGCTATTGCGTGCAAATCTCGAAGGGGAAGATTTTGAGATAGAACCGGGGGGCAGTCATTCACAGAACGTTTATATCGGCAAGTCGTTCGGCTTTATAGGGCCTTCAGAGTATAATGTGCTCCTCTACGGATCGGCCTGGACAAAGAGGTACTTCGAAGATGTTGTTACGGCAAAGGGCGGCGAGACAACGACGTACACCGTAAAAGACGACGTTGGCGCATTCGACTTCATCAATAACTTTACCACGATCGTAAATCAGATCTCGATCTCGAGATGTGCTTGCGACACAGTGGGATGCTGGGTTGATCTTCTCGAAATGGGCAAAAGCCTCGGTCCCGGGATCCATCTACTCATACAGGTCGATGCGGGATGCTGGGACTTGGAAATAACCTATAGCAAGGATGACCTGATATCCTATATGCGCGACGAGCTTATCGAGATCGGACAGGTAAGGGAGCTTAGCTGGATTCCTTAGAAACAGCTCCTGCAATCCGCCCCACCGCGGGATAAACAGCTTGACCGAACGGCAACCGTTCATTATAGAAAAGGTATTGAAAGATAAAAAGTTAACGCTCTCAAACGGAGGAATTTCTTGAAAGCCAAGGGCATTATTTTCAGCATCGCACTTGCCGCCATGCTCTGCCTCTCCATCGCGGAACCGGCGAGCGGGCAGGCTCAAAAAGATTACTTCATAGTCGACATCGCCGCCTCTTACAATCAGGCGACGGTCACCAAAGCCCAGTCGGGATTTCTCGGATTTGATATATTCGCGGGCAAGATGTTGACGGGAAGCTTGTGCCTTGGCATCTACACCGGTTATGACATCGTGTCCTTTAGAGAGATTGATGGCTATACAGAAAGACTGGCGGTCATCCCGCTTCTGGCCAAGGCAAAATACTACTTCACATTCAGCCAGATGCTCCAGCTGAGTGTTTTTGGCGCGGGCGGCTTCTATCGCACACTGCCACATCTGTCAACACAGGCCATCGGAACGATCTGGAACTCAGAAACGAGTCCGGGATTTTCAGTAGGACTCCAATTAGATTACTGGTTCCTGCTCACGCAGGGTGTAGGTTTCGCGTTCGAATATCATTTCTTCAACACCGACGGCGGCGAGCTGTTCTCGTACTTCTCGGCCCGCGTGAGCTACGGTGTGGTCAGGTTCTAGCAGAGATTACTGATCGTAATTAAAAATCCCCGCTCCCCGGCGGGGATTTTTTTGCGCTTGCTGCAGCGCATGCTTGAGGTATTTTGCCCGTGCCGCTGGGCACGCATGCACTGATTTATCCGATCGGCGAGGACCACCCGAGCAATTTTACCCATGCTTTTACGCACGCTTGAGCCATTTGGCGACTTCCCGCAGGTCGGGTCTCTTCCCGTACATCAGAATCCCGATGCGGAATATCTTGGCCGCTATCGCGCCGAAGACATAGATACCGCCGATTAGGATAGCAATGCTGAGCGCGATCTGCCATGCGGGCGGTGTTCCCGCATTGATCCTCACGAACATCACTATCGGCGAGAAAAACGGAATCATTGAGACTATAATCGCGAACATCCCGTCCGGATTCTGGATGATCGCCATGGGGATGATGATCGTAAATACGAGGCACATGACGACCGGTGTTTGAAGCTGCTGCGCCTCATGATCGGTGTTACAGATCGATCCAATGCCGGCGAAGATCGTAGAGTAAAAGAGAAAACCGAGAACGTAATAAACGACGAAGAAGATTATCGTCATCAACGGTTCGGAGAGCAACTGTGACGCCGCTCCCACGAGCCCGTATGCGGACAGGGCGAAAATGAATATCGACCAAATCGCATATTGGGTCAAACCCACCGCGCCGACGCCGAATATCTTTCCTACGAGGAGATCGAAGGGCCGCAGAGACGAGAGCAGGATCTCCATGACCCGGTTATTCTTCTCTTCGATGATGCTCCTCTGGACCGCAACCCCCCACAGGAGAATCGTCATGTAGAGCATCATGATAAATATAAAGATCGTTAGATAATTGGTGAGGAAATCACTTCTCTTTTCCTCTCCCTTTCGAAGCTGCATGACTTCGAGATCGACGCCGCCGAGCATCCGCCTGACGATGCTATAATCCATGCCTTCGTTCGCAAGACGCTGCCCGATAACCACCTGGCTCAACGCGCGTTCGATGCATTCGAGTGTCCGGACATTCCCGACTCTCTTCCCGTAATAGGTCGCCTTGCCGCTACCCACGACGTCTTCGGGTATAACAACGAACCCGCTGAGCAGGTCGGTCTCCACTTCGAAGCCGAGGTTCTGTTTTATCTTTTCGAGATCCTGCCCCCCCACCGGGACCCGGCGCAAGACAAACTGGCGTCGTCCGTCTTCCAGCGTATCGCCCAACGCCTCACTCACCTCATCGAAGAGGGATCCCGTTTGATCGATGACGGCGATATTTGACTGGCCCTCGGGAGTGCGTTCGAATATCAATCCGGGCACGACGATCAACGCACCCATGAGAATGGGACCGAGCACCGTGCCGATGAGAAAACTTTTTTTGCGCACCCGTTCGAGGTACTCTCTCTTAGCGACCTTGAGCAGCTTCATCTTCGACTTCACCCCCTTCCTCGCGAACCTGCGCAATGAAGATATCGTGCAGCGACATCTCTCCGATCTGGAACCGGTCCACCTGCCCGTGATCGAGCGCAAAGCGGAGAATGTCGTTCGTGTCGGTGCCGGGTTTGAGTGTCAGAGCCAGCTCCTGGCCGGACGTATTGATTTTCTCCACACTCTCGTGATCCGCCAGTGCCCGGGCATCACCGGAATACCGGAGCGTCACGACATTCTTGCTGAACCGCATCTTTATCTCGGAAAGCAAACCGTCGAGCACCTTGCGCCCCTTGTTGATCAGGCAAATGCGCCCGCACAGCTTCTCGACCTGGTCCATGAGATGCGTCGACAGGACAACGGTGCGCCCCTCGTCCTTCATTTCGATGATGATATCCTTGAGAAGCTGCGTGTTCAGCGGATCGAGCCCGGTGAACGGCTCGTCGAGAATGACAAGCTGGGGATCGTGGAGCACCGTCGATATGAACTGCATCTTCTGCTGCATGCCCTTCGAGAGCGCGTCAACGGTCTTGTCACCCCACTCGGCGAGATCCATTCGCTCGAGCCAGGCGGTGGCCCGCTCACGGGCTAATTGCGCGGGAAGCCCCTTGATCTCGCCGAAAAAAACGAGATGATCGAGCACCTTCATTTTGCGATAGAGTCCCCGCTCCTCGGGGAGATACCCGATCCGCTCCTTCACTTTCTCGCTGAACGGTTCGTTGAATACCTCGATTACCCCCTCGTCCGGCTCGATGATTCCCATAATCATCCTGATCGTTGTCGTCTTGCCGGCGCCGTTCGGGCCGAGAAGGCCATAGACACCTCCCGGCTCTATGACAAGCGAGAGAGAATCCACCGCCGTCACACCGTCATAGTTCTTTGTTACAGACTTGAGTTCAAGCATCTGAATGCCTCCTTGCAAGACCGCACTCACGTATGAGAAGCCACTTCATTTCAGCGAGCGCCCGGTACCGGTGGCTGATCTTGTTTTTCTTATCGAGCTCCATCTGCGCGAGCGTCATGCCGTGTTCGGGCACGAAAAAAACCGGATCGTATCCGAAGCCGTTCTCGCCGGACGGCTCAATCGCTATCTCACCGTAGAGAAGCCCCTCTGTTACAATCACCTTCCGCTTTCCGCCCGGGGCCGGGCACAGCGCCATTACACATCTGAAATGCGCTCCACGCTGCTCCCGCGGCACACTGGCGAGTGCCTCGAGCAGCATCCGCGAGCGTTCCCCATCGGAGAGACCGTCGCCTCCATAACGGGCCGACAAAACGCCGGGGGCGCCGCCGAGCGCATCGACTTCGAGCCCGGAATCGTCCGCCAGGGCGGGCAGGCCCGTCGCCGCGCTCGCGGCCTTCGCTTTCGCCATCGCATTTTCGAGAAACGTATCGCCGTCTTCCGGAGGTTCGGGAAATGGGGGGAACGCTTCGAGGCGGTGAAGATCCACGTCCACATCTGCGAGGATGTGCTCGATTTCGCGGATCTTGCCTTTGTTGCGCGTGCCCAATACGATTTTCATTTCCACATCCAGCCTTCATCGCGCGTTCGCGGCGCAAGTTTCACTTCCACATCCAGCCTTCGCGGCGCAACCATTATTTCCACTTCAGGGACTTCTTCTGCTCTTTGACAATTTTCCTGATACCTTTTTTCGCGGCGGCGAGCATCCCCGCTAGCTCATCTTCTCCGAAAACCGCGCCTTCGGCCGTTCCCTGAACCTCTATGTACTCGTCTCGATCGTTCATGACAATGTTCATGTCCACCTCGGCGCGAGAGTCTTCGGAGTAATCGAGATCGAGCAGAACGCGTCCGTCGACTATGCCGACGCTGACCGCCGCAACGAAACCCTTGATCACCGTATCAACAAGCCGCGCAGCGCGAAGCGCATCAACGAGCGCAACGAACGCGCCGTTGATCGCTGCGGTACGCGTGCCGCCGTCTGCCTCCATGACATCACAATCCAAGACAACCGTTCTCTCTCCGAGCGCCTCGAGATCCACGACCGCTCTGAGCGCGCGCCCGATCAGGCGCTGTATCTCATGTGTTCTCCCCTTTACCCTTCCTCTGATCGATTCGCGCGGAATTCGTTTCGAGCTCGATCGGGGAAGCATGCCGTACTCGGCCGTAATCCACCCTTTCCCCGTACCCCTGAGAAACGGCGGCACCGATTTCCCTATCGTCGCCGTACAGATAACCCTTGTGAGTCCCATTTCGATCAGTACGGACCCTTCGGCATTCTTGATGAAGCGCCGGCGCATCTTGACAGTCCGAAGCTCATTGCTCTTTCTTCCGTCGTGTCTCGCCATATCTTTTTCGAGCCCTCCTGTTTCTTTCTCGCGCCACGTTCCGTACGCCGGCCGCATATTCCGTTTGCGGCATCATCAGAGCGCTATATGCTGCACTCTCTCCATGGGCATTCTGAGAAATCGCTCGCCGACCTCCTTGAACATGTACGGAATATCGGTAACGTAGACCGTGATCCCTCCATCTTCCCCCCGGACGCTCCCCAGGTCCTTCTCAACGAGCATGCGTTCGACCTCATTTGCCGTCTCGGTGGCAGAATCGACGAGCGTCACGCCCTCCCCCACGACCCTGGAGATCACCTCTTTGAGAAGGGGGTAGTGCGTGCATCCGAGAACGAGAGCGTCCGCGCCGAAGTCAGCCATCGGTTCGAGGTACTTCCGGGCGGTGAGATATGTTACCTTCTCATCGAGCCATCCCTCCTCGACGAGGGGAACGAAGAGGGGACAGGGACGCGACCAGATCTCTATATCCGGTTCGATCCCGTGAAGCGCCTTCGCATAGGCGCTCGAGTTGATCGTAGCGGTCGTGCCGATAACACCGACGCGCCTAAGCTTCGTAACCTCGACTGCCGCCCGGGCTCCGGGATCAAGCACACCGATAACGGGAATACGCTCTTCCGCCTGCAGGGTGGGAAGGGCGAGCGCTGAAGCGGTATTGCACGCCACGACGATGAGTTTCACATCCTTGGATTTGAGGAACTCGAGATTCTCTCTCGAGAAACGGAGCACCGCCTCCGGGCTCTTCGTGCCGTACGGAAGCCTGGCCGTATCGCCGAGATACACGATCTCTTCGTTCGGGAGACGGGTCATGATTTCGTGCGCGACGGTGAGCCCGCCGATCCCGGAATCAAAGACGCCTATCGGTTTTTCCTTGTAAGTTGTCATAATTCAAGCGGGTTTGTGCGCTGTGAAACCGCGCCACGGATTAGCGCCATCGAAGCACATCGATCGGCTTATCCACCGCGTAGTGACCCGCTATTGTCTCTACCTGATACCCGTCCACGAGAAACTGCACTCTTCGGACCGCGGGAAAATTGGCCCTGACAGTCTTGACGACCATACTGATCGTATAATATTCGCCGGCGCTTCCACCGGGATGATTGGAAACAAAGGCCCTGTTGAAGTCGAGGAAGAGCGTTTGAGATTCCTCGACCCAGAATGCCTGGAGAAGTTCGGTATCGCGCGGGATCGATGACACCCTTCCGCCCCCTTCCGGCCCCCTGACGAGCTCCTTGATCACTGCTCGAACCTGCGATTCCATGCCCCCACCGACCGCTATTTCACGCGCCTCCGTAACGAGCTTGTCGGCGGTGGTGCTCGCATAGTACAGGGTAACGCTCCTCGTCTCTTCGGGAACCTTCTGGAGCCCGGGCAACTCTTTCTCTCGACGCCGTCCGCGTTCAACCAGGTAAGACACGAGAAGAATAACGGCGAGGAGCGCGAGGAGAACGATGATTATTTTTCTTCCGATTCCCGTAGTGATCACCTTCCCTCTCCGCTTCTCACTACCGAGTAACGATTCTGATAGCGCCGGACCGCCTCGATGATAGCGTGCACGACGGCGGCCTGAAAATCCGGATCCTGCAGGAGCTTTTCCTCCCTCGGATTGGATAGAAACGCCACCTCGACGAGAACGGCGGGCATATGAAGCCCCTTGAGAACCTTGAGACCCGCCTGACGCACGCCGCGGTTTCTGATGTCGAGGGAAGCATCGAGTTCCTTCTGAACGAGCTCGGCGAGCGCGCTGCTCTCATTGATGAATTCATTCTGAACCATGTCCCAGAGAATAAAATCGAGCTCGTTGAGCTCTTCCCGCTTGAGCTCGGGATTCTCGAACAGAATGGATGCATTCTCCTCACTCGCCAGCCGTGCTTCCTCCTCCGTTCGAGCCGGCGCCAGGAAGAACGTCTCGAATCCTCCGGCATCGGAATGAAACCATCCGTTACAGTGAATGCTTATGAAGAGATCCGCTCCCGCGGCATTGGCAATCTCCGCCCTCCGATTGAGAGGTATGAGCTCGTCATTCATTCGTGTCATGACAACATCGACATCGAGCGCGTCGACGATGCGATCCATGAGCATAAGAGCGATTTCCATATTTATGTCCTTCTCCCTGGTCCCGTCCCTGCTCACCTTGCCGTTATCGATGCCCCCGTGTCCCGGATCGATCGCCACGACCCGCAGGGGCGCCCGGCTGCGATCCCTCGCCGCATCGTCTAGGATCTCGAGCATCTTCTTGCCTGCGTAATCGACCTCCGGGATTTCGGGCAACTCGCCTTTCTCGAGAAATATAACGAGCGTTCTCTGCGGACCCATCTCCTGATCCGCACCCTCGAACTCGACCCTGAATCGGGCCGCCGTTTTTTTGACGTCGAAGAATAGGTAGGCGTCGTTCTCGGTCTGCTCGGCTCTCACACGATTGAAGAGCCCTTTCCCTTCCTGCATCGAGAGTTTGAGCGGATTCAGCCTGCCGCCGTAGATCTTGAGCCGCAGGAGACCCGGCGTTTCGCTGTCGATATGATAGAGCAATTCATCGGACAGGGTGAGCACGGCCCTGCATCCCGCCTCGTCCTCTTCGAACGAGATGGCTGTTATATTGTATTCCGGTGTTCCGATAGTAAGAACGAACCGCTCCTCATCCAGTTCGATCTTCTCAAAGGACTTAGGGACGAGTATCTCGGTGATGAACTCTAGCGGCACCATAACGGAACCGTCTTTGTACCTGACGGGAACCCTGAGCAAAACGGCTTCGTCTCCGACGAGGACGACGCGCGTGTCGATCGTGAAGAGATACTGGTTGATATCTATCCTGAGGGTCAGTTTTCTCGTGCCCGGATTCCAGTATTTCGTGGCTTTGAATATGCGCGCGAGATCGTACGTCGAGAGATAGAGCTCGTTGCTGCCCTCCTCCACAGCTTCGAGAGCCACATCCTCGGTCGGCCTCCCGTCCGCGTATACTACCCCGAGCGTTACCTCATTGTCCGCCCCCGCCGGGGTGTGCAAGGGAACGGCGCCGCAGCGAGCGGCGAACGCGCCGGTGATCATCAGCGCCAGGACCGCAATAGCACGGACAATCGGCATCAACCTGATCTCACGAACGCTCAACGCCGGCAACGATCCTGATAAACGGATACCCAAGATCGACCGCACCGCGGCCGATCTTGTTTCCTGTACAGTACTCGTTCCCACCGAACTACCCCTTCCGCTCTTTATCTTTGATCTCACGCCTCAGTTCCCTCTTTGCATCCCGCTCTGCTATTGTCCTCCGCTTATCGTAGAGCCGTTTGCCCCGCGCGAGACCGATCTCAACCTTGACCTTTCCCTCATCGTTGAAATAGAGACGGACCGGAATCAGCGTCAATCCCTTCTCCTGCACCTTTCCGATAAGGCGCCTGATCTCGTTCGCGTGCATCAAGAGCTTTCTCGTTCGCCTCGGCTCGTGATTGAACCTGTTTCCCATCGAATACGGGCTGATGTGCGAATTGTAGAGGTAGACCTCCTCCTGATCGATCGCGGCATACGAGTCGTTCAGGCTCGCCTGTCCCTCTCGCAGCGCCTTGACCTCGGTGCCCTTGAGAACGATTCCAGCCTCCATCTTCTCGATGATTTCGTAATTGTACCTCGCCTTTTTATTCGTGCAGATAACCTTCATACCAACTGATACACCCCAACCCATGTTGCATCAAAATAAATATAACACCCACAACTCGTTATGCAGCAAAGCACACGATTCCCCCTTGACTGACCCCTGATTTTAAGGCCAGACTGCAGTCAGGCGAAAATTATCAGAGGGATTGGGCCTTTGCAAGCCAAAAAGGCTTTTCTCGCAAGCAGTTCTCGGCTATCGAAACACGCAGGCTGCATGATGTAAGATACGATTTCAAAACGAAAAAGGATTCCGATGAATGAATACAACACAGAAAAAAACGGCAATCGGCCGCGGAGTGATAGCGGTTCCGGGAAAGGCCACAAGCCAATCTCACAACAAAGTGATAACGCCTCCGGGAAAGGCCACAAGCCACCC
>CBDUQN010000072.1:0-15999 GCA_965369375.1 uncultured bacterium
GCCCCCAAAACGTGCTCTAAATACCTGTCAAGAAAGAAATTAACTAAATTTTCATGTTTATCGTAAAGCGAGATTTATGACAACTTTCAGTGTTATCCAAAAGCGGTTTTATGAGCACAAAAATGTTATTGTAATGTGGTTTTTAGGTTTATTAGGAAGGTTTTTCGGCTCTCGCTTTCGCACGTTCACTCAGCAGGATCTTCCGTCCTCGCGCCCCCACCGAAACCGAACCGGCCTCGGCGGATCGAAATGATTCCACAGCAGCCAATTTTCTATTTTACGCGAACCCGATAGATCACGCAGCCCGCGGCGCCGCTCGGAAGAACGTAAGGGTTCTGTCTCGAGAGGATGACACGCAGACGGCGATCAGGCGCTTCGAGCATCGCTTCGTCCGCGTCACCCGGATCGGCGGTGAGGTAAACGGTGCTGCCGTCACGCACCCAGGCGACGTCCTGGCCGGGACCGAATGCATCCATTTCAAAATCAACTGCATCGGATAACGGATCGATTATCTCGATTTCCCGAACGTCTTCCACGCCGGTGTTGGTGAAGGATATCGTGTACGTGATAACGTCCCCTGGATGCGCCTGGTCGAGATCGACATCCTTAACCAGTTGAAGAACGCCGCTCGCACTGGCGAGAATGAGAACACGATCGATCACCTGCATCTGAGCTGAGATGGGAGTGCCGCTGATTTCCTGCTGGATTGTAACGGTAAGGTTTTCAACGGTGCCGACGGGAACATCGCCGGGGACAAAAACCCGCATGATCATGAATATCCTGTCGCTTCCCGGAACATCGGGATCGAGATACAGGTCCGCCGATGTCAACCTCGTGTCCCCGCCATCGAGCATTCCATCTTCATTGTTATCCCGGTACATTACCTCTACCCATCCCGGAGGCAGCACCACATTGATCGTCGCCTGACCCGACGTCCCCACCGTAATCGTATGTGAACAATCTGCGAATCCGCCTGCCGGAGCGCTCACGTCGTTGTTCGGCGCAAGTATCGGTCCCCGTACATCGGCAAAATCAACACGCACGGTATCACCGGTCGCAACGCCCCCGATAGATACGGTATCGGGACTGAGGCTGATAAATCCCGAAGGATTATGCTCGACGATCTCGCGTGCCGTTCCAGAGGGAACCTCGAAATAAAACGCGCCCGTGCCATCCGTCAACACCGTTATCCAGCCCCCCGAATCGGAAAGCGTAATCCTGACACCACCCCACCCCTGCTCACCGGTATCGAGCGAGCCGTCGTGATCAGTGTCGTTGAATACGGTGCCTGCAATAAAGGCTCCTGTCGCGATTTCGAGGAGAACACTGTCATCGAAGTCGCTCGAAAGCGGTGATCCATCAACCACGAAGCTGCTCCGCAGGCCCGCATCCGCCGGAATGGCAACAATGACGGCGAACGAAAGCGAAGAACCCGGACCGATCTCCGCGGTCATGAACGGCGAATTATAATCGGTCACACCATCCGATATAAGAACCGAGCCGGCCGGCCATCCCGCCGGCTCGCTCCATGTTATCTCGAAAGAATCGGGGAATCCTCCCCTGTTGTGGACTTCCAGAACAGCAGTGGTGATCGTTCCGGGAGCTCCGAAGAGCATCGCCCGCCCACCCTCTCCAGAACCGGCTGGTGCAGTATCGAATGCCCCGTCGCCGTCGATGACGAGATCAACACTCGGGAAATCATTGATATGAACGCGAGCCGTCACACTCTCGACGTTGGATGCATCGATCGCCGAAACGATATCCATGACAAAATCGTAATCACCGACGGGGGCGGTGAGTGGTATCATCACTTCGAACGTGTAAAATTCCGATGTCCCCGGCGCAACGATTCCTGTTGCATAGGGAGAGGGGGAACCTTCCAGCGTCGCCGTCCAGCCGACGAACCCATTCCACGACACGGTGTAACTTTCAGGATCCGGCCCCTCGTTCTGCAGTTCGAGCATGAATGTAACCGTCCGTCCCGCGATCGTGCTCCGGCTCGAAAATCCTCCCGCTCCCGTACCGAGGGCTCCGAACACTCCGTCGCCCACCCCATCGATAGTAGCATCGACAATGCGAGGCGGCGCGACAACGACAATCCCTTTAGCGCTATCGATGAAAAACGGTTTGTTGGCCTTGACCCCGTCGATGACGATCTCGAAGGAGCCGCCCGGGCTGTCCGCGGGAACACGGACCTCCATGGTATAGGTCCCTGCCGTGATGCCGCGCATCGAGGAAGTCGAATCTCCAATGACTGCTTGCCAGCCGGCGGGGGCGGTCCAGCTCAGATCAAAGAGATCCTCGCCACTCTCGTTCTGGAGCTCGATGGTGAAGGAGGCAGTATCGCCTGCACCGACCGTCTGAACGGAGCTGCCCCCGAGCCCCGTCCCGAGCGGACCGTAGATGCCGTCACCGTTTCCATCGATAACGATATCGACCTCTATGCCCTCCACCACAGAGGTGTTGGCCGTCACGCTCTCCCGGGCGTTTCCATCGCGCAGCGATACCGCATCGAGGATCGACGTATACGTATTTAATGAAGCGTTTTGCGGAATGGAAACTACGAGGAAATACATTATCTCGCTGTACGGTGCGATCACCGGTGTCGTCCACGGCGTGGCGTGATTGCTGACGCCGTCGAAGATCACGGCAGTCCAATTACCTGGCGGTTTGCTCCAGCTCAGCGTAAACGAGTCGACGACCCCTCCCTCGTTTTGGAGCACGAAGGGAAAATAGATATCGTTCCCGCGAATCCCCGCTATCGTGCCGCTCCCGCCGAAACCGGAACCCGTCGGATCGATGATATCATCACCGCTGCCTGCAATAACGATATCCACCTTCGACGCTATGACATGAGCGACAGCCGTGACGCCATCCTTCTTGAGCGTATCCGTCAGTGACTTGGCATACACGTTCGTGACGTAATTCCCATCGAGCAATCCGGCGGGGATCGTTACGCGCAGCGTGAATGATACGGTAGCATCGGCGGCGATGGACCCCGTCGAGAAAGCTCCCTGGTGAACCGTCGCTCCCTCTTCGACAACGGCCGTCAACGGCGATTCGGGTGCATACCATATTCCGAAAGAATCGGCCTGCGTTCCGGCGTTAAGCAATTCGATATCATACGTAATGACGGTGTCAGGTCGCGTATCTATGATCGAGGTCCCCCCACCGCCGCGCGAATCGATTATGCCGAATCCATTCGCGTCGATCGCGAGATCGGTGAGATGCGCAGCGGGAACGACATTCGTGCCGAGAGTTACGCTATCGAAACGATTCCCGAAAGATGTAGAGATCGCATCAACAACGGACGAGTATCCATCAAGTAATTCGCCCGGCGGAATAGTCAACCGAACCTGCACCGTTATCGTCGACCCGGCGGGCATGACAGGCGTGGTCCATGGAAACGCGTAATCGCTGCCTTCGTAACTGATTATGGCCACCCATCCCGCAGGGAGCGATATCGATGTTGTATAGGAATCAACATCCAATCCCTCGTTCTCGATTTCTAACAGATACGCAACGGTTTCTCCATGCTCGCCGCTTCTCACGAAATAGCCGCCGTTGCCGCTTCCCACATCACTGAAGCTGTCATCGCCGTTCCCATCGACGATCAGATCCACGTATTTTCTGTACACGAACGACACATCGTCTACGAAAGTCCATGTTTCGTATCTATTGTCCGATGTGTTTTCCTGCCGGAAGTAGACACGCACCGTCTGACCGGCGAACGCCGTCATATCGCACCCTGCAGGACCGACACCATCGTCTTGGATCCAGCCGCTGTCCTTGAACTGACCGTTCCGTTCTCCGAGGGAATAGACGACAACACTGGCGAGCGTATTATCAGATAGATCACGAACCTCGACTCGGAACGGATCGTACCCGGCGCCGTCATACCCTTGTTGACGGAACCTGAAGTAAAGCGTTGCCCGGGAGATATTGGAAGGAATCGTTACATCATGGTACATGTACGCGAACCGCCTCTGCTGCGGTTCGTGATACTTGAATCCGAGCAGCGCCGAGAAATTGCCTGTGTAGGGAAATTCCGGTACGACTCTGTGATCCGCCCAATCGGGATCGAGCGGCCCTGATATGCTCCCCGCGCCGTGAATCCATGCGCTCCCGAAGTCTCCCGCCTCGAAACCGCCGTTCTGGATGAGCTCTCCCGCGCGCGCCACGCTCGAAGCGGCTGTCACGCCCAGCGCGGCGGCAAGCAGAGCAAGCATTATAAACTTCATGACTCTTCGTCCTGTCATTCGAGTAACTCCCGTGATCTTGTTTGCTCGGTTATTCATAATTTTTCCGGCGCAATAAAAATCCATTCTACTTATCTGCGTGCTTTTTATATTCATAGTCTCGCTGCGCTACAAAGCTCCGTTTATTATTTCCCATAAAAATATTTTTCCAGTTTCTCGCTGAACTTGAGTCTGAGCCGAACGTGGAAGCCGCTCCGCCGAAAATCGTTGATGGAGGCGTCCCTGTCTTCGTGCCCGCCGAAGTCGTACCCGACTCCGAGCCAGAGATTCTCGGCGATGAGCCTTCCGAGCTCGAGACCGCCGCCATAGCGTATGGTGTGCGTTTCACGTTGCTGCTCGACCCGCCCGACCAATCTGATATCCCACTTACTCCCAAGAATTCGTATCACCTGCGCCTGGTACAGGAAGGACGAAGAGCTTGCCATGTACAGCTTCCGTTCCAGCGTGGTCGCCGAATATGTATCGAATGTATTATTGACCCACCGCGCCGCCACCTTTCCCTCCAGCTCCCACCGGGTGTTCACGATGTAATTCGCTTCGATTGAGGCGATCAGTTCCTTGTCGACGCCGTCGGGATGAGCCGGGCTGTTTTTCTCGTAATGCGTGCGCAACAAGGTGAGCAGATTCAACCGGCCGGCCGCCCTCGGCCTGAACGAGAGCCCGATCGTGCCGCTTCCCTTGACGCCGTCCTTGTCCCGCTTCTCGTCGTTGTACCAGAGGCCTCCCTTGAGCAGGCCGGCCCAACGTTCGCTCAGCCGCTTCAACCATCCGACACCGGCGAGATGCTTTCTTCGATCCGGCTCGAGCCTGATCTCGTAGTCACCCTTGAGGCGGTAATCCTTCTCGGCCGGCGTATAGATCCAGCCGGTCGCGAAGCTCGTAAAATCGCCCGCCTGCGCTCCGCTCACCGTCGCGGTCTTCTCGAAACTCACTGTGCCGCTCAGATCTCTCGATACACGGAAACGATTCCGCAAGCCGATAGTCGCCTGCCCGCGTTCGCCGCTCATCGCCCCCTCGAGGCGGTAGCGTGAGAAGAGATGCAGATTTTCAGTTACCCGGGATTCGATGCCGAGCTGGGTGAGGTGCCGCGTTCCCGACCTGCTGCCCGTGCGGTATTCGTAGTTCAGCGTCCCCGTGACGAATCTCCACAGGCGCCTCGACAGTTTTGCCTGGATCCTGTTCGGGTATTCCTGGACCTCCTCGCCCGCAATGATCTTGTCCAACGAGAGCTCGCCGCTGAAGTTACCGTGGGCCACGCCGATACCTGCGAGCAGCAGCGTCGAGGAGTGATCGCCCTCCCTCGTGTCGCTGTGCTCGGCCCCCGCAAGCCCGACCCTCCAGCGCAGCGTGCCCGCCTTGTACACGGCGTTCAGATCGTAGTATCCCTTCTTCTCGCTCCGCTCCATGAATTCATGATGGTATGCCCTCGACGTCACCATGAAGGTCGAGCCGACCTGCCAATCGAGATCCGCGCCGACCTTGGTGCTTCCGAGCTCGGTCTTGCCCCCGGTGAAGGAAGGATTGAAGAAATCCTCATCTATCCTGCGGTAATAGGCGTTCCACTTGACGCCGAAATCGTGATTCCCGATGAACTGCATCCGGAACGCGTTACCGCTTCCGAGCAGGAATTTTTCGCTGTGCGCGAATTCGCTCATCAGGGCGATCTCTTTGTGAAGCCGCCCCGAGAGGTCGACACCGACGAGCGAATAATTCTCGACGCCCTCTTCCTCGAGAACAGCCGTCATACCCAACGCGAGGCTGTCCGTCACGAGGGCGGAAGCTCTCAGACCATACGTGAAGTTGTACTCACCGGCGTTTCGGCACTCGTAGCTCACGACGATTATCACGGGATTAAAGAACTCATCAGTCGCCGGAATCGGTTCCTTGAAGAGTATGCTCCCATCCATGTAATTGACTTCATAATCACGATTGATCTGCTTGTATTCTATCCGGAGAATCTTCTCCGTCTGGTAGCGATCGCGCACTTCTATGCGTATCTTCTCGCTGTTCTCGACGAGCGGGCAGTTACTCAGGAAATAGAATCCGCTCGTTCCCTCAGCGCGGAGTTCCTCCTGGTAGATGACCTGGTCCGTCTCGGTGACAAACGCCCTGACCGCCAATCTATCCAACACCGCTTCACCTTCGAATCCGTTGAAAGAGCGGTAGTAGGACGTGAATTCCATGTCGCAGAGATCCGTTCTGAAATCACCGTACATAGCGCTGTATCGGCGATGGTCGAGCCGTATGTACGTTCCGCTCCTCGATGCGGTGTTGAACTTGAGCTCGCCCGCGTCTCCGTATATCGGATAATATTTCTCGGGTTCGATCCGTTCGAAAAGTTTGTCTTCGACGAAGGGGCGCGTGTCCACGGCACAGGTGAGCAGGTGGCCTCCGCGTATCTCACCCTGGCCGTACAGCGCAATCTTACCCTCGGCGAAGAAGCCGTCGTGATGGCGTTCGATCGATCGGTGCGGAACTCCGCTTCCGGTTAAGTTGCTGTATCCGAGCGACCCTTCGCCGTAGCCGAAGAGGAACCACCGGCGAAGCGGCGATTCGTATGATACGAGGCAACTGCTCGATAATCCATCGAGTGAAACATGGACCCGATCACGTCTCGCTTCACGCAGCGGAGGCATCGAGATGATAACCATACCGTTTCGCGTCGGGATCTGGACGCCGTTCTGATGCGGATTCCGATCGAGGTCACGCAAGAGGTCGGTCGGGCCGGATACGGTTGCAAACATTCCATCGCGCACGGGCAGACCCACTTCGTCATTGACGAGAAAAACTATCTCGGGCGAAGTGCTGCCGTCGGCCGGCGCAGATACGCGCTCGACCTCGGGTCTCATGCCCGCTGGTTTGCCCGCGAGATAGACATGCCGGACACAGGTCAACCTGCCGCCGCCGTGCTCTTTGCACACAACAAGTATGTCGTTTTTGCCGACCTTGATCTTGACGTCGTAGAAGATGAATCCGATCGAGCCGTTCTTGACGTCGACCTTTTTCTGCCCGACTTTCTCGCGCCCGACGGGCACGTTGTTCACGTAGAGTTCGACAGCCGAGCCGAGAGGTGAGGTGATCTCCACATTGATCTTGTCCTTCTGGTAGTACACGCGGCCCTCTCGGGGCAAAACGATCTCGGCGCAAATTCCCGCATCATCGGCCAGTGAGTAGGCGATCGTGTCCGGCTTGTTTATAATCGCCGGCAGCTCCGGATCGCCCTCGTCGTAACCCGGGGGAGGAATGACATTGATGTCGACGCGCCTGTTTGCCGCTCTTCCTTCCGGCGTGTCATTCGAGGCGACCGGTTTTCTCGAGCCGCACCCCGTATAGTCGATGCTCGCCTCGTCTATGCCGTTCATGCGGAGCAACTGGTAGATCGATCGGGCCCGAGAGAGAGAAAGTTCGAAGTTTGATGGAAATTCCGTCGTGTTGATCGCGATGCTATCCGTATGACCGGCGATAGAGATAATCCATCCGGGATGTTCGTTGATCCAGAGGGCGAGCGCGGCTATCTGGCTCAACGGAATCTCTTCGAGGTAGCTGCTGCCCGGGGCGAATTGCGTGCTGGGGATCGTGAGCGCCTCGAATCCCTCTATCGCGGCCAAACCCTCCTTCGAAGCTTCGGTTGACGGCGATGTGGAATGAGCAGCGCCCGCCGCACCGGGTACCGACGGCGATGTGGAATGAGCAGCGCCCGCCGCACCTGATATCCCCAGGGCCGGGCCGGCAGCATCAGCCACGCCGGACACCCCCGGCGCTGAGCCGGTATTAGCTCCCTCACCGGTGCCGGGAACCCTTCCGCCCTCGAACAGCTCGCCCGTTTCGGCACCCGTCGGTATAACCGCATGAGCGGAACCTCCAGAGGAGGTGGCGGTTCCCCCGCGCGATTCGTCGGGATTTCGCACGAGGGGAAAATCCACCCGGCGGTTACCCGACGGGGCCATATCGATGAGAAGCTCGCCACGGATACCCAGTCCGAAGTAAGCGGGCTTGCCGGGGACAAGAGAATCGGGGAGGGTCGTAGGATCGATCCTCACCACGTGGGTTCCTTCGAACACTCCGGGGATAGAGTAAAGTCCCGATGAATCGGTCACGGCATAGGTGCCGTCCTCGATAAAAACCGAAATCCCGCTAACGCCCGCTTCGCCGCGATCGTACACGCCGTCGTCATCGAGATCCTCGAAAACGGCCCCCAGCAAGATTCCGCGTCTCGTGAAAACTCCGTCAACGATCTGCACCGAGGTTATGGCAGGCCCGTCTGATGCACGCTCCCCGAACTCGGTGACACCGCTCACCCTAGCGATACAATCGAGCCGACCCCACTCCTGACCGGCCTTCACCCGCGCTCTGAAAACGACCTCGCGTTTCTCGCCGGGCTGCAGAGACCCGAGCTCCCATCGCAAGCCGTTCCCGGCGATCGAGGGCACATCGCTGCCGCCGGCAAAACCGAGCCCGCTGGAGAGATTTTCCATGAGCACGATGCTGTCTATGGCGGTCTCCCCGGTCAGGTTCTCGACCGTTACGATGTAACTGAGAATATCGCCGACCATTGCCGTCGGTTCCTTGATCGACTGAGTGACGGATATGAGCGGGATGTCCGTTTTGATCAGAACGCTGCGAACCCTGTCACGCGATTCGCTTTCCACGAACGATTGCGCCTCGATATCGAAGACGAATTCTCTTCCCGCGAAACGCCTGAGCTGCTCGAGACCCGCCTGCAGCCGCAAACCGACGACGCATGAAGCTCCCCTCCGAACGCAGCCGAGTCCGGCGGAGTAACTCGAGAAGTGCGGTAAATCATTCCCCATTGAATCGACGAATTGTACACGCCACCCAGGCAACAGCAACACGGAATCGGCGACAACGACGCTGACCGTATCGTCGTAATTGCCGTCGTTGAGCAACTCATACCAGAATGTGCATGTCGTATCTCCACCATTGAGCGTCACGATAACCCGGTCGTCGGGTTGATTGTCGGCGGTCGGATTTCCCTTGGGCCCGATCGCGAGATCACTGACACGTCCCACCCGAACCGCTATCACATTCGAAACGGAGTGGTACCCGATTCCGTCACCACCGGTGAAATCCACTTCAGCGGTATTGAGTATCTCTCCCCATTCGCGATCATCGTTTACGGTCACACTGAACGAGAGGCTCCCGCTCGCGCTCTGCGCGAGTGTGGCGAGACGGATCCGCGTGCCTTTGATCCGGTCGGGCGGCGGAGCGGTGGTAACCCACTGAGAGGTTGTTGCATCGTAGTATTCGATCGTTCCCGGAGGGCCCGCCGATACGGAACCGGGAACGAGCTCGGTTCCCGTTAGAATTCCATTGTAGTCTATGTAGTTTGCTACAATAACATCCGTGGCCGCACGCTCGCCGGCATTCGAGAAACGCATCGTATACGTCACCGCGCCGCCGGGCATGACAGAGGTTACATCAGACTCGAGAACGAGCTGCACGCGCGCCTCGTCGCGCGCGACGATCCTGAACACGTTCCCCTCGTCATAGGCCGACGTGTCGCCCGCCGATCGAGCGGTCAGATCGATGTGGGAGATTTCTCCTCCCGTCAAACCGGAAGGCAATTCGGCCTCGATAATGAGTGAGGCGAATTCATTCGACGCAAGCGGTCCCACACTCGTGATCTGTTGTTCGCCTGGATCGATAAAGCTGTCACCGTCCTCATCGAGATACACGGTAGTCGATGAAGCGACAAAATCGGAAGGAGCGCGGGTGAATATGCCGAGATCGAACGTGTCGTCGGCGTTTCCGGTGTTGGTTATTCGATACGGAAAGGTGACACGCTCTCCGCTGAATGCACGCAGGATCCCGGCGGGGGATGCGCTCGTCCCATCGGGCACGAGCAGGGGACTGAATACCGGCAGCACCCTGAGCGTTACCTCATTCGAACTTATTGTCAGGAAATTTCCGTTGTCGTCGTAGCCGGCGGAGGACCGGCTCGATATTACCTGTCCCGCTGGAGGGATTTGCGCCAAAGAGGGCGATGGCAGGAGCGCGATGCGGAAGAAGAGACAGACGAAGAGGATGATCCCGCTTCGAGACCTCCAGCAGCTTTTTTTAGTATTTTTTCTTTTCTCCACCACGGCGCCGCCTCGCCGTTGCCTATTTAATAATTTTCACATGCTTGAGCTATACGTAATTTATATATTTTCAATGAGTTATCCTATCATCCTCGTGTCTCCGTTTCGCTTCCCCTCAAATACTGAATTAGAGGTCGGCTCGAGTGATGAACCCACCTCTAATTCTTGTTTTTATAAACTGTTACGGCGGTGGGGAAGGGCACGAGGCCCAACCCCACCGCGTGAATAAAATGCTCCTCGCTACTCCGCTATGATTCTCACGATAAAGCCTACGCCATCGACGGTTCCGGCGCCCCCTGCGAGGGTGCCGTTGAGTGTCCAACGGATGTTCGTCACATTGGCGTCGAAGTTGGCGGGCGCGCCACCACCGCCGCTTACCGGTGCGTACACCCATGTGGCTCCGCCGTCATCGGAGAACGCGATCGTTATACCGACGATCCCCGGTGCCAGGGTTCCGGCCACCGCCGAACCGAAGCGATACTGCGTCCATGCCGGCATCGCATCGTAGACGACGATAGATGCCAGGTCACTCGTACCGACATTCGAGTAGTCCGTGCGATAGGTGAGTTCCGTGCCGGGCGCCTGGTTGCCGCCGGGAATGACCGATTTTGCGAGCACGAGATTGCCCGCTACGATCGTCGTGACGTCCGTCGCGTTGTCGGTCGCAGCGGTTGCGTTACCCGTAACCGTGATCGTACCGGTCTCGACCGTTCCGAGCGGCACGCCGCCGGGGATCGAAATCTGAACAACGATATCCTCGGAATTACCGGGATCGAGCGTCACGGATACGATCGGGTTGTTGAGAAGATCGAAGAACGCATAACTCCACGCATTGGAGCTCAATGCGCTCAGCATCCAGGTGTCGCTGACATTACCCGTGTTAGTAACCGTGTGGGTATAGCGAACCGTACCGCCTGCGGTGCCTGTGCCGTTCCGGTCGGGAACGATCGTAACCGAAGCCGCAGTGTTGATGGTCACCGTGTTGGTGATTTCATCGAAAACGGCAGGATTGCTCGCGGATGTCGCCCTGAAGGCGACGGGATTCACGCCGGGAACCTCGCCGGCGGGAACGGTCACATGGGCTATGATATTGACTTCATTGCCGGCAGCCACCGGTCCGATACCGGCGATCGGGGTAAGCTCCGGCAGATCGAGAATACCGTTTCCATTGGTATCCTCGTAGTACGTCACGGACCAACCGGCCGGGAAGGTCGATGAAAGGTTGAAGTTGTCGGCCGATCCGCCGGTGTTGATGACATCGAGCGCAAAGTCGACGTCAATACCCGGATCGGTAGCCTGGTCGATAGGAACGTTATTCGTGCCGGGCGCGCCGTCATAGTTGCCGATATCGACCGCGGCGGGGCTCACCGCAGTGATCTCGTCGGTCGTGAGGTTGTCTACGAGCGGATCGTTGGCCGAAACGGCCTGAACGACCGCGTTGTACGGACCGCCGGCAACCGCCGTGCCGGGAATAGTGATGCGGACTATGAAGTCCCTCGTACCACCGGGATTCACCAGGCCGACATCGGGTATCCCGTCGACGCCGGTGTCGTTGAGCGGTGTTACGCCGTCGCTTCTGATAAACTGCACGGTCCATCCGCCGGGGATCGTCGATGCGCCGTCGAGTACGATATTGATCTCATCGGCGGCATTCCCGTCGTTGCGAACGGTGTTTATGAAATCGACCGTACTGCTCGCATAGGCGAGCGCTATGGCCTGGACATCGTCATCGTAGTTGGGCGGCGTACCCGCATCGGGAACGCCGTTCGGACCGACGAGGATGTCCGGAAGGATATTCACATTGATCTGCGTATTGTTCGTGACAACGATCGTCGGATCGGGAGATCCGGGATTGTTGTCGACGAATGCCGCAGCTCCGGAGTTGTTGATGATTCCGGCGGGCATACCGATCGGAACAGTCAGATCATAGATAAAGCTGTAGTTCTGGCCGACTACGAGATCGCCGCTCGTGATGTAGGCAATGGCGATATCTCCGACCGCCGCAATGGCCGACCATGCCCACGTCTCCGGCGAGCCAGCCGTCGGGCTGCCGGTCGGCAAGTAGATCACGGATCCTCCAGCAGGGGCGCCGCCGGGCACGCCCGCGAGCGCGAGCGGCATACCCGTCGAAGGATTCACCGGGAGTATATCGTAAATCAATATACCCGTGAGACCGACGGACGCAACGGTGACGCCGTGGGCGTCGTCGTTACCGACATTGCCGCCCGCGATCGTATACGTAACGGTGTTGCCGGGATCCACATTCGCAGGCAATCCCGTCATCGTCGCCGTAAGCGTCGCATCGCTGACAACAGTCGTCAGGTGGTAGTTGCGATCGTCCACCTGCAATGCGTCATTGGTCGATGTCGCCTGCACGCCGACGTACGCCACCTCTCCGGTGGCGGCGGTCGGGGGAACCTGGTATGAAACCAGGAGGCTCACGGTCGTGCCGGCATTGAGCGGACCGAGCGTTCCGGGAACGCCGCCCACCGAGATCGCCGGCTCACCACCATCGAGGACGCCGTTTCCATTGACATCGTGATAGATCGTGATGTCACCGGCACCGATGACCATCGTGGTGTTCACGCCGTCGAAATCCGGCTCAATGTCGTACGAGTCTGCATCATTACCCGTATTGGTCAGACTGTAGCTGTAATAGACAGTCTGTCCGGGTATCGCCGTCTGGCTCAATGCCGGCGTCACGGGTGGATTCTCCCCCGAATCATCCGGCAAAATCGACACGCCGAACACGGGGAGCACGATTGTAATGACTTCGTTTGATGTCGCGGTGTACGTGTTCCCGAGGAGATCCTGGAACGTAGCCGAAGCCTGGTTCCGGATCGCCGTGCCGGCAGGTGTCTGAGCCTGTGCAGCAGCGCAGATAAACAGCGCTAACACAACGAGGGCTGGAATGATCAACCCTTGTAATCTGCGTACTGGCATATCAAACCACCTTTCCTTAGCTCGGCCTCCCTCGTTCGGGAGGCAGCTGTTCCTTCTAACCAAACCTAAAAAAGTCGCGCACCTTCTATAGCCTTCGACCAAGGAGTCCGATCAGTTACCTTACTTGCACGCGGTAAGAGACAGACACCTCCCGATCGACCTCCAGGACCGTGCTCACAGACCACTTGATATGTGTGATCATGTCCGGTGTTGCTTCCCGCAGCTCTTCTTTACCGCTGTCGTTGATCACGGTGTACATGACAGGGGCTTCGTGGTACGTTTTGCCGCCATCGATGCTGAATTGAGCCATGAAGTCCTGAGTGTCGGTCGCGGTCTCAACAAGGTAAGAAGTGCCGGACGGGACGGGTCCGATCAGGTTGATCCCCGACGCGGAATCGGTGCCGTTGTTGCGGTACCGCAGCGTGTATTCGATCGTATCGCGGGGAAAGACCTCGTCCGCAGGCACAACGATTTCGCGGTTCTCTTTATCCAGCACTATCTTGTGCGCCTCCATCGAACCGACCAGCTTAGGGCCCTGGGCGAATGCCGGAGCCGAACAGACAGCCGCAAACAGCAAAAGAACCGCAGCAATGAGACTCCTTCTCATCTACCTACCCTCCTTCTTCTTGCCCGCCGCGAGGATACGGGCACCCTCGCGCGGTAACGTTTTAGAAGCCCGTTCCGATCCCGGAACGGGATAGAAACTTTCAAAGAATCCGCAAATGGCAAGGGGTGTACCAAGGGAAGAGACTTAAGTCTCGTAACTCGTTAGGTTATCATGGTGTTTTGTGATATTTTAGTCCCAAGATCAAAGTCTTATATAGAGAAAACGCGGATTGTGCCGACGCGAGAAAATATCGGGAAGATAGGGAAATAATAGGGAATCAGGAGGAACAGTAAGGATAAAAGCTCCCTTACGGGGAACAATTGTCTATCGTTTTGCAACTAATTTCGCAGAAAGAGATTGCAGATTGCAAAGAAAATAAATCCCGCCGGCGCGCCTACTTCTTGCTCATCGCCTCGATCTCGGCGATGTACTTCTCCGGATCCTCTACGAAGGCCTCCATATTCTCTTTGGTTTCGAAATTATACTCGACATCCTTGTAGATATACGAATAGGGCGATTCCATAATATCAACCGGATTCATGCTGACAGGATCGATAAGAAAGGCCTTCCTGGCGCCTTTGGAAAGCTCCCGTTTGATGGTGATCTTCTGTCTCTCAGGCTCTTTCTTTTCCGAACAGCTCAGCGAAACGGCGAATGCGAGAACCAGAATCAGGACAACTGCCTTTTTCATGTCGAGACCTCCGTATATGCCGGCAAACAAGTAAAGACTCCGTGCGCTTCTTTATTAATCAGTGTAGCGAAGATAACAGATTCACATAATCAGGTCAAGCGTTCGAGAACTATATCAATTTGCGTAATTGCCGAATCGCTGGAATTATATAAGGAAAATCAGAGAGCTGCGGTAAGGCTTGCCTCATAGCATGTGAGGCTCTATAATGTTTGCTGTTACTTTCCATATATAATAAAGGAGCACATTTATGAAATCATCCAGCAGGCAAGCAAAAACGAGAGGCAGGCGGAAAAAGAGCTCACCGGCAATGATCGATCCCGGCAAGATAAAGCGCGTGGGGATTCTAACAGGCGGTGGAGACTGCCCCGGGCTGAATGCCGTTATACGCGGCGTCGTTCGCGCTTCCTGCAATTTGTACGGATGGGAGGTCTACGGGATCCCGGACGGATTCGACGGCTTGATAATGCGTCACAAGTTCCAAAAACTTACTTCGAAAGACGTGCGGGGACTGCAGATGAAGGGTGGAACGATCCTGGGGACGTCGAATCGCGGCAATCCAATGCACTACCCCGTCAAGAAGGGCGGCAAAACGGTCTTCGTCAACTGCATCCCCGACGTGGTCCGGACGTTACGGAAGAGAAAGATAGACGTTCTGATCGCCGTCGGAGGCGACGGCACCCTCAAGATCGCGCAGGCGGTCTTCGAAGCGGGATTTCCCGTATTCGGCATACCGAAAACGATCGACAACGATCTCAATGTCACCGATGTCACTTTCGGGTTCAACAGCGCGGTCGATGTCGCCACCGAAGCCCTCGACAGGCTTCACACAACTGCGGAGAGCCACCATCGCATCATAGTTCTCGAGGTCATGGGACGCGACTGCGGCTGGATAGCGCTCAACTCGGGTATCGCCGGGGGCGCCGATGTCATTCTCATCCCCGAGATCCCCTTCGAATTGGGACAGATCTGCGATCACATCCAAAACAGAAAAAAACACGGCAGCCGCTTCAGCATCGCGGTCGTTGCCGAAGGCGCCTTTCCCAAGGGGGGCAACAAGATTTACGAATTGGAGCCCAGTGAAGGCTCGCCGGGCCGCCTCGGCGGGATCGGACGGTGGGTCGCGGATCAGATTGGGCTATGCACCAAGATCGAGACGCGCATCGTCGTGTTGGGTCACACACAGCGTGGCGGTTGCCCGACAACGTACGACCGAATCCTCGCGACGCACTTCGGTGTTCAGTCCGTCCGCCTGATCGCGCAAGGCCACTTCGGACACATGGCGGCTCTCAAAGGGCGCACGATCAAATGCTTCCCGATAAAGCAGGCCATCATGAGGCTCAAGCGCGTCAATCCGAAAGGACCGCAGGTCCTCAACGCCGAAGCGCTCGGCATCGAGCT
>CBDUQN010000073.1:0-15644 GCA_965369375.1 uncultured bacterium
GAAACAGTACTATTACACCTTAACATACTGTCCCGTTTTCGGGGTCCACAATACTCTATGGCTTTCACACTGAGGTGTCAAGGGGATTGCAGGTGTGGGCGCAAGGGGGATGGCGCCGCCGCGCGAAACGTGGTAACGCACGTGCGGGGAGGCGGTTCGCCCCGCCGAAAGCAAAAGCGGGGAAAAAACGGAAAAATTCCGCTTGACACATTTGAATATTAATATATACTAATATTTAATGGCTAGAAACATTGGCAAGAAGGGTTGTCGCGGGAAGAATGCCGGAGCGCTTCCGGAATCCGATATCGAGCATTACGCGGAGCTGCTCAAAGCCCTCGCGAATCCTGCGAGGCTTCGCCTGGTAAGCATTCTCACTCAAGGTGAATGGACGGTGAACGAACTGTGCAGGATGTCCGGGTTGAAGCAGTCCCTCGTTTCACAACAGCTTAAAATACTCCGACTGAACAATATCGTGCAGCGGAGGAAGGAGGTTGCGAAGTCTTACTACAGCTTGAAAGAAAAGAATGTCATCAGTATGTTGAATTGTCTCGGAAGATGTGGAAAGGAATAGAGTACGCAATAAGGAGGAGCGATGAGCGAAGAAATTATTCATGTGAGTGATAGCGATTTTCAGAATCAGGTTCTTGATTCCGATATACCGGTCGTTGTCGATTTCTGGGCGCCGTGGTGCGGTCCCTGCCTGATTATCGGTCCGGTCATCGAGGAGCTCGCGAAGGATTACCAGGGGAATGTCAAATTCGTGAAGCTCAACACGGACGAGAACAGGGATGTTGCTGCGAAATACGGTATCATGGGCATCCCGACGCTGAAAATCTTTAACAGCGGCGAGGAGATTCAGTCGATGTCCGGTGCGGCACCCAAGGAGTATCTCAAGGAGTTCATTGACAAGGCCCTGAGCTCGTAGCGGCTCGGCTCGGGCGATACAGAACGGACGGACGGCGTATGAGTGGAGAGGTATCAATCAGTCCCGATGTGGATGTGGAGGATCTGATAGAACGGTACCCCCGGGCCGTGGGGTTTCTCATGGACCGGGGCATTGTCTGCATGAAGTGCGGTGAGCCGGTGTGGGGCACGCTCGGCGAGCTCATCACGGGGAAGGGGCGCGACGTCAGCGAGACGATTGAAGACCTTCGAAAATTCCTGTTGGAAGGCTCGTAACCACCCCGTATACTCGATTCACTGATCAGGCGCGCGGTAGAGGGCTCGAAAAGGGGGATCGATTGGCTGAGCTGCCCTTTCTTGCCGGAGAGCAGGGGAAAGGCCCCCTGCTTGTCCTGCTTTTCTTTGTATCTGCTGCCGTTATAACGGGTTGGGGTACGTGGGAAGGAACCCTTCCCTTTTCCGAAGAGGCCGTTCTCGCGGAGACGGCCCGCGAAATCCTCGTTACCGGTGATGGCTGGACCATGCATTTCGATGGCGAGCCGGTGTATGACACGCCGCCGCTGGCCATGTGGTGCGCCTCATTCTTTCTGAAGAATTTTGGCCTCAGCGAATTTGCGGCGCGATTGTCGTTTGTCATCTTTTCGGTGCTCTCCCTCTACATCGTCTTCATCGCCGGCGCCGTTCGCTCCGGTGATGTTCATCCTACCTGCACTTGGATGACGCAGGGACGAGCCTGCGGCCTTCTGTCGGCGATCATTCTGGTATCGAGTCCCCTCTTCGGCAAGTTCGCACCTCATATCACAGTTCACATCCCGTTTACCTTCTTCGTCACGCTATCGCTTCTCGGATGGCTGTATCTTCCAGTAAAACGGAGGGGTCTTTTTCTGTGGGGTGTCGGGGTTGCGGGAGCGCTGCTCAGCGGGGGGGCGGCGGGTTTCCTCGTGATACCGGCGAGCGCCTTGTCGACAACGTTCGATCGGAAACGCCGCCGCGTTTGGCGCGATTTCCCCTTTTTAATCATAACGGCGGGCGCGCTGATCGTTGGAGGCTCCTGGATTCTCTCTACGGTGCTCCGTGCGCCGGGTGGTCTGTGGGCCGTTCTCGTTGGAATCGAACCGGCAACGCGGCTCGGCTCACCGGCTCCATCCCTCTACGGCGCTCTGAAGGAGATTTGGCTTCGCAACCTGCCGTGGTCGATTCCCGCTACCGGAGCAATCGTGCGCATAGCGCTTGTGCGGAAAGTCGCGGGAAGCGCCGAGCGGATCACGGAGATAGACGGCACCCTTCTCGTTTTCCTCGTGGTCCTCTTTGTTCCCCTCGCCCTCACGGGATCGGGCGGGATAGAGGTGTTTCTGCCTTTGATCCCTATCGGAGCGATTCTGTCGGCCCGTGAGATCGGGCGTTGGATGCATGGAGGGGTGCAGGAAGCGGCGGCGGGAGCGCAGGTGCTCGAGGCGGCGGGAGCCCGGGCGCCGGATGCGACGCCTGCGCAGGAAGCGTCATCCGATACACGGAAAGCGGTCGATGTGAAAATCTGGTCATTGAATCAGGCGCTCATTTCACTCTTCTTTCTTCTCATGCTGCTGCTCGTCGCCACACCACTTCGCCTGCACCGGATGAGCAATGATCCGATCAAGGAAATAGCAACAGTTGCAAATCAGTATATGCCGGAAGGGACGAGATTGGCCAACTTCCGCCAGGAATACCGGTATCAAGCGGCGCGACTTCTCTTTTACGGGAACAGATCTCTCGAGCAACCTCTTACGGAGCCCGATGAAGTGATCGAGCGGTTCAGGAAAGAACCCGGCACCATATTTTTCTCATCGGCGACGGATATGAGTGACGTGATTGTGGCCGGGAATTATCCGAAGGGCTTGCGTGTGCAATATCGGGCGGGAGAGCTCGTGCTCTTCAGCCTCGAGAGAGAAACATCGGATGCCAACACCGGCTCCCAGGGAAACTGATACGGATCTATGCTTCTGCTAAGGAGTCATTTTATGAGATTGAAGCGCATCGCTGGATTGCTGATTCCCGGACTCGTCGTTCTCGGTGCCTGTTCCGGCGTTGACCTCGAATCGCCGGGACTCGTAAAGGTGTCCAAGCATGGTTATGCTTTTATTGCTAGCGGTCCGTCCGCCGATCAGGGACTCGGGGCAAACAGCGGTTTTGTCATCGGCACCGAAGGCGTTCTCGTCGTCGATTCACGTTACACGCCCGCCCTCGCACGCGAGCTGCTGCAGGCGATTCGCTCGGTAACAGATAAAAAGATACTCTACGTCGTCAACACGCATTATCACCCGGATCATACATGGGGCAACGAGGTATTCAAGGCGGAGGGTGCGATTTTCGTATCCCGCGCGGAGACGCGCCGGGATCTCGAAAAATACTCCCCCGTTTATTTCGACTACTACAAGCGGTGGAATAAAGATACATATGAGAAGATAAAAGACGTTAAACTCGTGCTTCCCGATACTACATTCGATGAAGAGCTAACGCTCGATCTAGGCGGCGTGACGGTGGTGCTGCAATACTTCGGGGCCGCCCATACGCCGGGTGATTGCATCGTGATTTCGGAAGACATTGCGTTCACCGGTGGCGTCGTGAGCAATGGATACCATCCCAATCTCGGCGATCCGGGCGTTGACATAGATAACTGGCTCGAAGTCTTGAGCCGGCTTCAGGATCTGCATCTTCGCTACGTGATCCCCGGTCAGGGATACGCAAGTGGTCCCGAAGTGATCGAGAGGCAGATCGATTACATCATCTCCTTGCGTAACTCATGCACCCGCGGGATCAAGGGTGGAGTGCCGCTCGAGATCGCCATGAAAGCGATTACCGTTCCCGGAACCGAGGAGTATTTACAGTCCAACATTCTCAAATTCAATATACAAGCGGTCTACCGGCGTGAAATCCCCAATATTGTACGGCCGGATTTTACCTTCGATCTGCCCGAAGGGTACGCGGTCACGGATGGAGGTGGATCGCCCGGGAGAGGATCGATCAAGTGGTCGCTGTTTTCCGGTGACGGCGCATTCATGATCAAGGTGAAGTGGTGGGGCACGCCACCGATCGAGATCATTCCGCAGGATATATTCGGTCAGGTCTCCCGCGAGGTTGCCGCCCGTGAGATGCTCGAGATGGAAATCGAAGGCACGCGGCGTCTCGATGTCGGGGACGAAAAAGCGATCGCCGCCTATGGGAAATGGGTCTATAGAGGTGAAGGCCTTTTAGAAGGATTGGGCCCCTGGGTATGGGCGATGCTGAAACGGGGCGATAAGGTATATCTTGTCCAGCTCTCGGCGAATGCTGAAGGGGTCGAGGTCAGGGAACAGAGGATCATGGAAGAGCTGGAACGGATCGCGAAAACATTCAAAACAGAAAAAAAGTGAGCCGGCCGCGAAAACAAAAGGTTCGTAAGCGGATCGCTGCAGGCCCGGCCGGCGTACCTCACGCACCGTGCTTCTTGAGTTTTCCCGCATTGGATAGGGCGAGTTCCATTATCTTTGGCGCAGGAAAGGCACCGAGGGAACCACGATCGCATTCGCCTTCGCTAAAAGCCTGTGATTCGTCCCGGCCGCACACTCCCGAATAAATGAGAAACGGTACGGGATGCCATGAATGGCTCTTGAGCGCGCAGGGGGTCGAGTGGTCTCCCGTCACTATTATGACGTCTGGTTTGAGCTCGAGCAGCAAGGGAAGATTTTCGTCGACCTCTTCTATCACCCCGATCTTTCCCTCGATGTTTCCGTCTTCACCATAAGAATCTGTTTTCTTCACGTGAATAAAGAAGAAGTCATAATCTTTTTCATAGATCGAGCGCACCGTCTCGAATCCCTCTTTGGTGGTGAACCCCGTATCGACGAGATCCATGCCGCAGAGTCCGGCGACGCCGCGGTAGAGCGGGTATGCCGCCACGGCGGCCGGCTTCAGGCCGTAACGTTTCTGCATCGGCTCGATTACAGGCTTTTGCGAAATTCCCCGCATGAGAACCGTGTTTGCCTTTTTCTCTCCTTTCAATACGTCATTGGCCTGCTCGATGAACTTCTCGATTATCCCCGCCGTACGCATCGCCTCCGGTACGCGGGCGATCGGCGCGGGTGGTTTGAGCCCGGTAAGCTGAGGATCCGTTTCATCTACTTCAGGCGAGAGGTTTTCACCGCGGAGCACGATGCCGAAGCGGTATTCCCGCACCGGCATAACGATTATTTCGATACCATCTATTTCCGTGATCGATTTGCGAAGCATTTCGCAGAGACGAATACCCTCTTCATGCGGAATGCGTCCGGCTCTCCGGTCGGTGAGCAGACCTTTCGAATCCATCGTTGCGAAGTTACCCCGTATGGCGATGTCGGTGGCTCCAAGGGAAAATCCAACGCCGGTGACTTCAAGCGCTCCTCTCCCCACATCGTTTTCAGGGGCGAGGGGATCGTAACCGAACAGCGCGAAATGGGCGGGGCCGCTTCCGGGAGTGATGCCGTAAGATATCGGCATACTCCTGCCGCAGCATCCCTCGCGCGCGAGCGTGTCGAGATTCGGCGTTCTGGCAGCTTCGAGAGCGGTCATGGGGAAGTCTCTGTTTCTGATTCCGCCGAGACCGTCCATGACGAGGAAAACGATTTTTGCATCGTTGGGCCGCAAGAGATGATGCAGCATCAGTATCTCCCTTTTCTCGTATAAATTGTAGTATTCATCGTGTTTCTAATGGGTTGTGGAAGTTCTTACATCAGGTGGAATTATAGTTGAGCTTCCTCGAATGTCAAGGAGACAAAGGGGATGCACGCAGCGTTCGTTGCGACCATAAATTGACACGGGATTAATCGTGAATTACAATAACTTTGTTGAGCTTACTACTGAAACGGATGGAGGCAATTATGCTTCAAGGGCAAATCGGAAATATCGGGAAAATTCATAGGGCGATACGGTGGGGCCGCGGCTTGATCATTGTTGTGCTTCTGGCCGTTTGCTCGAGCCTCAATGGATGCGGCGGGAAGAAAGAGGGGATCGTCGGCGTAGATCCGTTGTCGAATGTCGTTAAGACGGAAAACAATGTTCGGACTTTGAGTTATTGGGCTCAAAAAAAAGCGAAAGCGGATGTGCTCATTCGGTTCGACACGTCGGACGATATGGTGGAATTCGTCCAGCAACATATATCGAGCATGAATGAAGTCGCCCGGGAACTCAACCGCGGCAAGGCGGATAAATTAGCTCAAATCTCCGGACTCGTCGAGAACAATGGAGTAGTCAACCTTGGGTACATGGCCGGTATGTATAAGCGGGTCATCTGGGTAGTGCCGTTGACTCAATCAACCGGGTTGGATACCACGGAGACATTCAAACGGTTTCTCGTTGAGCGGAGAGGATACACGATGGAGGGGCTCGAGGATCTTCGCCTTGATGGCAAGCACGTTACCGGCACGCTGACCGGAGTGCCGGTAACGATCACAATCCTCGAAGACCTCGAAATCGCCGATGAAACGGCTTTCGTCGACATAGATCTCGCGTACTTTCGCGGCTTGAAATCCCAGACGCCGGGTTACCAGGCCGGCACGCTGGCGCTGCTCGATTTCCTTACGGCGTTAAGGGAGAAGGGTATTGTCGCCAACAACGTTACGGTTACGCTCTCAACGGTCAAGGGTATCGTTCCCATGGACATTCGATACTACGGCGACTTCATCGTAGAGGTGCTCGGCGATCCCGCTCCGCTGGGCCGCGCACCGAAGGACAAATGGAAGATGATGATGGAGGCGGAGGATTCCCTGATAGCGGGCAACTACGCGTACGCAGAAAATCTCTATAAGCAGCTCACGGATAAGAATTCCCATGAATCGGGTCTCTTTTTCTCCCTTGCGGTGACGAGGGGTTTCTTGGAGGATGCCGAGGGCTGCGGTGAGGCGCTCCGGCGTGCCTATCAACTGGATGGTGCGTACCTGAGGGGCATCTTTCAGCTCGCAACTATTCTGGCAGTCAGCGGCCGGCTCGAAACGGGCGAGAAGCTGCTCGAACTGCCCATCCTCAACAATATAATTTCGCCTTTTGAATTGCATTACCAGAAGGGCATCTTTTACCTATCGTCCAACCGTCCGCGGTTGGCGGTAACCCATCTGCAAAAGGTTGCCAGTCAGCGCCCAAATGATTTCGCCCTGTACACGGTGATATACCGTGCGCATCGGGAATCGAACAATTCGAAGGGCATGGCTTCGACACTGAAAAGGCTCATTGCACTCGATGAAGCGAGGGTGGTGCGGGATATGCCCTGGGTTTACCGGGAGCTCGGCAGGCTGCTCGAAGACGCGGCTCTGATTAGTGTTGCGGCGGATAACTATGAAAAATACCTGAGCCTCGTTCCCGATGATCCCGAGGCGGCCGAACTCGAGACCAAGATTCGAATTTTCAGGAATGAGTAGCCGCCCCGCTCGCATAAATTGCCGTGCAACAAGATGTACTTCATTTCCGTAAATTTTACTGTTAAATGCAGCTTGGCCATTTCCTGTCAACGAGAGTCCATATAACTCGGTGGTGAGAGAACTATGAACAAGAAGAAAAAGAGCCGCAAGCGCGGCAGGCCGCCGAGGTGGATCCGGTAGAAGCGTTGCATTACGAATAGTATATTACTATGGGGTTGTGGATGTGTGTTGCGGGGGGTGCTGTTACTTAATTGTAGTTGGTAGGTAAACCCTAACGCCCAGCCTACAGCAGAACCCCCCGCGTTTACTCGAGCAAAGAACGCCCGCCACCGGCTCTCTGCATGGGATTTTCGAAAAGGCTGTCTACTCCTTACCTCTCATAATATCAAGCAGCGCCCTTATTTTACCAGCATCGAGGGCGTCTTGCAATTTCTTAATCACGGCTGCGAGTGACTCCTCGTCGCGTATCTGGATATTGAGATTGAAATACCGGCCCTCGAGGTTGTCAGGAGTATGGATGGCGGACCACCGGGGGAGGCGGATCGTCCGAACGATGTCGTCGATCCGAGCTGTATCGCCGGTCAACTTGGGATAACAATGCCGCTTGAGGGCCTCAAGAAGCGGTGCCGTTTCGGTCGAAAAGCTGTCGAGGAAACCGTTCCACACATCCTTCCCTTGATCGGCGATTCGCAGCATCAGCTTGACCGCCTCCTTCTGCTCGCGTCTGTTGAGCATCTCGGCGGAGAGTAGACGGACCGCTTCGTTGCAATCGATCGAGGGGTGCTCTGAGAGCATGAGAAGGTCAGCCGTCGAGACACTTCCTGCGTGGAATGCCTTGAGGATCGACGGCTCGAGCTCGAGGAGTCTGCACACACGGTCGAAGAAGCTCTGTGAAAGCTTCTGCCCGACCGCCCGCGACATGCCCTCGAGAAACCCCGGCCATTCGACACCGGCGAACCTTGCGGCCTTATTCATGAGGATGATCTTTTCCAGTTCCGAGAGCGGCTCGCCGTGGGGAATCTCCTCCAGCCGGATTGTGATGATTTCCCGCGTGCTCAAAACACCGTCGGGTATCAGGAGCGCCTTCGTCTCGTCGAGCCCGGCCCTGCGGGCGGCCGCAATCCGGCGAAATCCATGGATGAGAAGGAGGGCTTGTTCGGCCTGGTACTTTTGGGCCGAAGGCGTCTCGGAATCCGATATGCTGGTGTATTCGACGAGAAGGGGCGGCACGAAAATGCCGTGCTGCGTAACGGACTCGATCAGGTTATTGTCCGTCTCGTTCCCGCTCGGGTCGCCGGGCAGGTGGAACCTGAAACGAAGCGGCGCTTCGGGTGAGATGTCGATCTTGTGCGGATCAATGGCAATGAGGGTGCGTTCCAATGATTTCGTCATTCCGTGACCTCGTTCACCTTCTCGTCGGTGCACTGGGCCGAGAGTATCGTCGAAACGAGCAGTTGATAAGGATTCCGGAAATCGAGGTAGTGGCGGGGCTCCGGATAGCGCTTTTTGAGCTCGGCGAGCGCGCGTGTTGCCGTATTTTTTTCTCTCTTCATCGTTTTGAAACCGCACCCATTCTAAACGGCGGGCACGTGCTTCGTCAACAGTCTCCATTTATTCTTATCGGACGGCTTTATCTATTGACAAATAAGCAGCGTTCTTGCCTTGATACTCGCTGCCGTGGTCTTTATGAGGCGCGCCTCGCGGAAGTCGTGATTCTATAGAACTGACAAATACTCCACAGCAGCCCTCTGCAGTGATAATGCCGGAGGGGGAACATGCTCCCAGCGCCGGCATTTTTTAGGCACTTATCCCGTAACTGCATGTAAAAAGAGGGAGCTGTGGCTGCTCATGCATTTTGAACAATGTATTACCGGCCAGGTTGTTGCTTTCTCGCGCGACTTGGGTTATATTCTCTGTTATGAACAAGTTAAAGCAGGCAATCATACAGGCGATCGTAATCGCCGTTGTCGCGAGCATTGTCGCGTTTGCGCATAATGCCTTCTCGGTGAATGGGATCAATCCTTTCAGGAAGATCAAGGATGTTCCCGTTTTAAGAGATGAGGCGCATGAAATAGCCGAAGGAATCAGCATCATCGATATCGAAAAGGCCAGGGCGATCGTCGAGGCGGCCGGACTGGTGATCGATGCGCGAACGGCCGCGGAGTATGCCGAAGGCCATTTACCCGGAGCGCTGCTCGTCGATTACTATGACATGGGCCGTTACCTCGGCGCGGTTTTGCTGCTCCTTTCACCCGAGCTCGAGATAATGCTCTACTGTGCGGGAGTGGACTGTGAGGATTCCGAGCTCCTCGCGCGCGAGCTTTTCATGATGGGCTATAAGAAACTCGCCGTCTTCAGGGGAGGCTACGAGGAATGGATCGAGGCGGGCCTGCCGATCGAGCAGCATGTCGAATGAGGTAGTAAGAAACGAGAGACGGTTAATGGAACGATCAGCGGAAAAGAATACTTCGTTCCCGGAAGGCCGCCGGGAGTCACGGCACTGGTTTTTCAATCCATATATACTCCTCGTGATGCGTCTCGTTCTCGCCGCGGTCTTTATCTACGCAGCCGTGCAGAAGATCGGGCGTCCCCTCCAGTTCGCCGATGAGATCCGGATGTATCGCATCCTCGATATCGGGCCGCCGCTCTATATCGTATCGATCGTTCTTCCGTGGATAGAGCTTTTCTGCGGCATCTCGCTCATCACCGGTCTATTCCTGCGTGGTTCGGCGCTCATTATTGTTGTGTTCAACGTCGTCTTTCTGATCGCCGTGTCTGTGAGAACGGCTCAGGTAATGAATGAAGAGAACATCGCCTTTTTGAAAGTATTCTTCGATTGCGGCTGCGGGTTCGGCGAAACGTATGCATGGAAAAAACTTCTTGAGGATTTCGCCTTTCTCGTGTTTTCATGTGTGTTGTTGATTGCACCGGTATATAGATATGTATTACAACGTACGAGGAGGTAGCGGATATGCGGAAATCGGGTTGGCTTATTTCCCTGGTTGTGGCGTTGGTTCTGGCATTTTCATGCAGCTGCTGGGCTCAGGCACAGACCGAGCCCAAAATCGTTCCCAAGAGCCATAATGTCGATGCGGGTGACTTCGAGATAGGGATACTGCTGGGAGAGCCTACGGGGCTCAGCGCCAAGTACTGGACCGCATGGAACGGCGCCATCGATTTCGGCGCCGCCTGGTCATTCCAGGGAAAAGGACATTTTCATCTCCATGCCGATTATCTTTTCCACAATTTCGGTATATTCAACGTCACGAACGGTGACCTTCCCCTCTACTTCGGTATCGGGGGCAGGGTCAGGCTGCAGGAAGATAATTCGCGGATAGGTCTGCGTGTCGTAATCGGGATCGAGTATATTTTCGACGGGCATCCCTTTTCACTCTTCTTCGAGGTGGCGCCGATAGTCGATATAGCGCCCGAAACGGAGGCGGATCTCAACGGCGGACTCGGGGTCAGGTATATCTTCTAGGTGATCAATGCCGGATCGCCCGCATGCTATCTTTTCTTGAGCTCCCGAAAGAGCTTTGTCGCTTCTTGGTGTTTGATTTTCCCATCTCGAATGTTTATGATGCGAAAGCTCGCGCTCAAGGATTATTACAGCACGTATCTATTGCAAAAAGGTTTTGAGAGGAGGAACAATGAAGACGATAGCAGGGACCGTCGTCGTTTTGATCGTCCTGGTCTGTTCTGTTTTTGTCTGCGCAAAGAGTATCGATGACTACATCGAGGAGGCGGAGAAGCTCCAGGTAGCGGGCAAGATCAAGGAGGCCGTCGCTCTTCTCGAGCAGGCGGCCGAGGAACACCCCGAAAGCTCTGATATCTATGCATACCTCGGTCTCTATACCGGCACGAGCGCAGGCCAGGCGCAGGACTACATGGAGGCCGGGAGGCTCGCCGTGCTCTCTTTCCAGCAGCTTGACAAGGCCGTCACGCTCGACCCGGAGAATCCGAGGGCATACCTCTACCGCGGGCTCATGGGGGTGAAGATGCCGCCGTTTCTCGGAAAGCTGGACGGGGCGCTCATAGATCTGAACCGTGTCCTGAAGATGCGCGAAGGGACTCCGGACAAGGTGCCCGATGAAATGACGATCAGGGCTCTGAATCTGCTCGCCGAAGGGTACGAGAAGAACAGCGACATTGACGCCGCGCGAGGCGCCCTGGAAGAGATTATCAAGCTCGCCCCCGGAACGGATGCCGCCACCGGCGCCAAGGAACAGATAGCCAACCTTCCCGCGCCGGTTGCTCCGAAGGCCGATCCGCTCTCGATGAAGCCGGGTGAGAGCAGCGATATCGCCGCGCTCAAGAAAAAGATCGAAGAGGCCCCCAATGATCAGGCCCTGATCCTCGAGCTCGGGAAGGCGTACTACGACAGCGAACAATTTACAGAGGCGATAGGGGTGTTCAAGAAGTATGTATCCCTCGATCTCACGAATCCCGAGGCGTACAAGCTCCTTGGTATCGCCGTCGCGCGGACAGCCGAAAATGGGTATGACGAGAATATCGCGAGTGACACGGATTATCTTTCCGGCATCGCTTTCGAGTCGATGAGCTATCTGGACGAGGCGGCTAAGCTCAATCCCAACGATACCGAAGTGCGGCTCATAAGAGGTATATTCGGCATCCTGTTTCCTTTCTTTCTCGGCAAGCACGATCTGGCGGTCGAGGATCTCGAATTTGTCGCCGACAACACCGCTTCGGAATCCGAAAAGGCGGAGGCTCTCTACTATCTCGGTGTATCCCGCCAGAGGGAGGCGCTGCGCTATTGGATAGAGGTTGCCTCGAAGTACCCGAAGAGTGATGCGTCACGGCTGGTGTACCAATCGATGCGGCCACATGTGAAGCACTTCGATCCTTCATCACACGAGAAACCCGTTGTTGCGATCGATTTCGTGCTCGGATTTCAGGACGAACTCGCGCCCCAGACGGCGGTCTGGATAGAGGATATGAACGAGGGGCACATCAAAACGCTTTACGTTTCCGGTTTCAGCGGATTCGTGAAGGGCAAGCAGATCAACCTCCCCGTCTGGTCTGCGATCTCCGAGTTCGAAGGCTGCGAGGCGGTCACGAGTGCGAGTATCGATGTGGGTCATCACATCTACACGTGGGATCTGATCGACCTCGAGGGCAATAAGGTGAAAGCCGGTAAATACATGGTAAAGGTCGAGGTGTCTTACTGGCCGAGCATGAAGTATCAGATGGCGGAGACGGCTATCACCATCGGGAAGAAGGGGAGTGTGGCGGTTGTCGAGGAAGGGGATTTCATCCCGTACCTCGGCGTTACCTACATATCGAAATAGCAGTTTCGATCGATGATTGTCGGGATAAACAGAACAACGGTTTCCGCCTTGCTCGGTGCCCTGTGTTTGCTGGCCGGCTGTGCCGGCCGTTCGGACAAACCTTCCATGATCTTGGATCAACCTTCACGAGAGTTCGGGGATTTCATAGAGGCCGTGCGCTCGGCGCCGGCCGGTGAGCGCTCCGCATCGATCGATCGCTTCATGGAAGAGGCATCGAAGGAGGGATTCCCTGTAATCGAGGATACGCTGGTGCATTTTATTTACCGGGGGGAAGTCTCTTCCGCTGTTGCGGTCCCCGGCGATTTCAACGGCTGGAATCCGAGAGCGGATCAAATGGCGGTTATAGAAAGCACAAACTTTTATTACCGCACCAAATCTTTTGAAATAGACGCCCGGCTCGATTACAAATTCGTGATCGATGGATCGCAGTGGATACTCGATCCACTCAATCCGGTCAGCGTAACGGGAGGTTTCGGTCCCAATTCAGAGGTCGCCATGCCCGGCTATGTTCGACCGGAGGAAATCGATGCTTACACCGGCATAGCGCACGGCACGATCGATACCCTTTCTTTCCACAGCGATATACTGAACAATGACAGGAACGTGTACGTTTACCTTCCGCCTCGATATTCGGGTAACGCCCCCAGACGATACCCGGCGCTCTACGTGAATGACGGGGGCGAATATCTGACCCTTGCATCTATGAACAACGTTCTCGATTACCTTATCGATAGAGATAAAATCGAAGAGGTGATCGTAGTTTTCGTCGATCCGGTCAACCGGAACATAGAGTGCCGCCTGAATGATCCGTATAAGAATTTTATCGTGAGCGAGCTTGTTCCCCACATCGACGAAACGTATAGAACAATGAGCGAACCTTCGAAACGGGGAATTATGGGCGCATCGCTCGGCGGGCTGATTTCCTTTTATATTTCATATGAACATCCGGATTTGTTCGGGTTCTGCGCCGGGCAATCGAGCGCCTTCTATATATTCGAGAGCCGGATGATCAGCGCCATAGCGGACGGACCGAAAAAAGAACTGCGCTTCTATCTCGATTGGGGCACGTACGAGACGAGAATCATGCAATCAAACTATGAGATGCGGGATGCTTTGATGGCGAAAGGATACGCTCTCGAGCAGTTCGAATATCACGAGGGTCACAGCTGGGGGAGCTGGCGCGCCCACACCGACGACATATTGAAAACATTTTTCCCCGGCGTATCACGGTAATGCCGCTCCGGTGCGCAGTAGAGAGCGGCTTACATCCGGACCTCCATCCAATCGAACCAGGCGCCCGTGTTCGTCACCGAGTCGAGCTCCGCCTGCACAATCGCCAAAATGTCCCTCCTCGATCTCGAGGAACCGCGCGAAGAGCGCCTGCCCCTCAGGGGGCAGCTCGGCCACCATCTGCTTATAGAAGCTGCTCGTCTTTCGCTCCGCCTCGAGCGCCTTCCCGAGCATTTCGATCTCGGTGCCGCGGTCGACATCCGACATCGTGGACGAGAGCTTGGCCTTCTCGGCGGCGACGGCCGCGTGCGAGGGAACCGAAGTCTTTAGAGCAGTAGGAGTTACCTTCCCCGTCTCGTGCCACTCGGCGAGGCGTTCCCGCAGGTAGTCGACATGGTCCTGCTCTTCGTCGGCCATGACCTTGCAAACCCTTTTGCCGATCACGTTGCCGACCTTCTCAGCCGCCTCACGGTAGAAATCACGGACATCGTTTTCGTATTGAATTGCCGTCTGGATGGCCTCTTCGATCGTCATGTGGTGTCCCCCCGGGTCGATTTGCTTATTATAAGGCAGTTACTATTTTTATAGAAGGGCCGATAATCGATGCGGTAATTCTACCACTCGAAGTTAAAAACCGAAACGGAATAATTATCGATACTTCCCTCGTCATTGCCCGCTATCACACGGCACCCCCGCCGTGCGGCTGAATTCTAATAATCCGCAGGGCAGAGTTCCACGGGCTTGATTGTGGGTATCTACATTAGGCGCGTACCCGCGTACTCATCCAATCCGGTTTTCTGGAGCCATTCATTGAAGCCATGTATTACAACTTCATCCCGCCATTTATGGCTTTACGGGAATCTGTAGAGTATCTATAATCATGCCCAATCAAAAACCAGGGGGCTGATATGCTTGCAGATAACCGATACCGTATCGTTTTGGTTGCGCTCATCGCGATCCTTCTCGCCGGGTGCACCAAATCCGCTTATTACGATAAGATGATCCCCGCCGAGACCGATGTCGGGGGGATCGAGAGGGTGGCCGTCGCCGAATTCGACGGCCTCCGGCAATCCGGGAGGATCGTCTCCGCAAAGATCGCTGAGGGGATCGTCGACGCCGGCTACTTCAGGCTTTTCGAGCGTGAAAAACTCGAAGAGATCCTCAAGGAGCGTGAATTCAGCCAATCAGATGCAGTCGATCCAGCGACCGCCAACGAACTGAAGCTTTTCGGCGTCGATGCGCTGATCTTCGGCGTTGTGGATGTCTACAGCGTGGACGATCAGACCGGCGTAGAGAAGGTCGAGCGCAAGGTCGCTACCGGCAAAACCCGAACGGTCGAAAAGGAGGGCAAGGACGGGGAGGTCGAAAAGGTCGAAGAGGAGATCATGGAAACGATCCTCATCGATCGCGGCTATATCATTCGAAGCGGCACCGTCGGCGTTACCTTCCGCCTGGCGAACATAAATACCGGCGAGATCGTCGCGGTAAAGACAGAGACGGGGCACTTTTCGAAAAAAGCATGGGAGAACGAATCAAACAAGCTGCCGACCAAGGACATGATCCTCGACGATCTCTCTACGAGGGTCGTGATCCGCTTTCTGCGTCAGATACAGCCGCGGCATGTTCGGAGAGAGGTCAGATTCGAGAATAACAATAATTCATTCACCGAGGTGGGGATCAAGTACGCACAGTCCGGGCTCTGGGACAAGGCCGAAGAGGCGTTCGGGAGGGCTGCGACGTCGAGTGCCTATTCCGGTGATTCCGGCCACCCATTCCGATTGATTCCGGCCGCCTGTTC
>CBDUQN010000074.1:0-15527 GCA_965369375.1 uncultured bacterium
CTATACGAATATTGCCCCTGAAAATGTAACTTTATTATTTTGTCATCCCTTAGTAGTGGTATCATTTGTGGTTTCGGAATAAAGACTCAGGACTTCAAGCGTGAGCAAAGAATACATAATCAATAGCATTGAAAATGCAGTAACAATAGCAACAGCATTATCAAAGAGCTGGTTTAGGGGTCAACCCAAACAATACGAGGATTTGACTCCAAAAATATTCAGACCTATATATACTGAGAAAATATATCAAGAGCTCAAACCAGATGCGGAATTTGTTTTCGTTGAGAATTTCAAACGATCTGCTCCTGCCATTCAATCAAATTTGCCTCCTATAGATGATGATCTTTCTTGGCTTTTTCTTATGCAACATCATGGCTCTCCTACGCGATTATTAGATTGGACTGAAAGCGGTTTGGTAGCATTATATTTTGCCGTGGAAGATCATTCAGAAGAGGACGGAGAATTATGGGCCATGCTACCATATCCATTAAATGATCATTCGGGGTATTGGGGAGTTCCTACTTTAAATAATCCATTTATACAATTCTTAGCTAAAGAATCGCATCGTTCCAATTCGGCCGCCTTAGCAAGAGATATGGGCTTAAAATCAATTCCTCGGTTCCCCGTGGCTCTAAGACCAACATTGAATTTTCCTAGGATGATTGCGCAGCTTAGTGTTTTTACTATTCATCCAAAACCAAATGATGGCAATTCGATCAGTGAATTACTGCCAGATAAAAAGCATTTAGTGAAATATAGAATACCGGCAAAAATAAAACGTAGATTATTATATGATTTAGCGGCTTTAGGAATATTGCCACATACTTTATTCCCCGACTTAGATTCTCTATCCAAGTCTATAGTCTATGAAGCAAACATTGTGGCATATGCACCACCTGAGCCGCCTAAATTTGAAAACGAGATCGATTAATGAAAAAGACCAAACACCCCGGCATCTACTACCGCACCAACAAGGATGGATCCCGCACGTACTATCTCCGCATCAAATCCAGAAGCCAGCAAACCTGGCTCGCGGTCGGCCGGAAGATCACCGACGCCAAAGAGCTCCGGAACAAGATCAAGGTCGAACAGGCAGAGGGCAAGCTCGGTGTCATCAGGCCGAAGAAATACACATTCCGCGAGCTCGCAGATGAATACTGGAAATACTACACAACGAAGGGAACCAAGAGAAACTGGGATCGGGTGAGGTCTCTTATTAAGCAACTCAACTCTCACTTTCGAAACATCGAGATCTCCAACATCACGCCCTGGACCATAGAGCATTACATCCGCAAGCGTAAAGAGGCGGGGAAGAAACCGAAGACAATCAATACCGAGCTCGACTACCTGCGTGCCATTCTGAACAAAGGCGCCGAGTGGGGCATGCTCCATGCGGTTCCGAAGATCAAAGGACTGCCGCTCGTCGAGCGACGCGCGCGGATCCTGAGCGCCGAAGAGCTCGAGTACATCCTCGACAACGTCTCCCAGGATCACCGAGACGCGATTTTGATAGCTCTTGATACCGGTATGAGGCTCGGAGAGATCCTGCGGCTCGGTCCCGAGAATCTCGATTTGAAAAATAACCTAATCAAACTCGATGATACGAAAAGCAAAAAGCCCCGTGATATACCGCTTACCGCCCGGGCCAAAGAGATCATCGAACGGCGTCTTCTGAAATACAAAGGCAAGCTGTTCAAATACAAGTCCGGGAATCGTATGGCCGGTCAGTTCACGTACGAGAGACAGAAGCTCACAGAGATCAGCCCCTGGCGGTTCCACGATCTCAGGCACAACTTCATCACGAAGCTGATCCAAGAGGGAATTGATCCTTATACGGTTATGGAACTCGCCGGCCACAGCAAACTGGAGATGGTCACACGGTACTTGCATACGAATGAAGAAAAGAAGCGGGAGGCGATTGGGAAATTGGAAGATGAATAAAATATTACTTTTGCCTATGAAGCAATATTAACTCTTACTAATTCAGTTGTTGATATTTCTTCCTCTCTTGTTTCTTCAATAAAATTGACTCTATTTTCATTAAAAATCTTCTTAGAAGCTCTCTGGATAAGTGGATTAGTTAAACCCCAGAAAAGCACTTTCGAGAAAATTCTGGCGATGAAGTTTGATTCGAATATCTCCTGATAAACGAATACATGAAATCGCGCAACAAGTTCAATGACACTTTCTTCTTGATCTTTTAATTCTTCCATGATTTGCATGAATTGATCTCTATATTTGACGTCTTCCTTAGATTTCTTTATTGCACGATAAAAATTGACTATTGTAAAATGCTTTCTGAACATGTCGAAATAATGGATTGTATCATTGATAAAAGTCAAATAGACCCTTGCAATAATTGATTGAGGAGAAAGGCGTTTGTCATATAAGGCCTTTATAAAATCCCTTCGCAATTGACAGAATTTATACAGGACATCGTTTCTTCTAATTGTTGCTCTAAGATAAAGAGTGTTTGCAGTTAAATAAACGATACCAATAATTGAAACCGTATAAAATACAACCTCAACTTTCATCATCGTTCTCCTTAAAACCTATGTTTTTTAAATAGGTATCACGATAGAGCCTATTATCCGCTGCTAATCTATCAATCTCATCCTGCATTTGATTTATAAGCCGTTTTTGTGTGCTTCTCTGCATAACAATTAAATAAAGTACGAGTACTACTAACAAAGCTCCAGGGATGCCATGTTCTCTACATAATGTTACAAAAGCATCAATTGCCTTGTTCCAAATTTTCTCCTTTCCTTCGCTACCAAATATGAAAATAAGAATTATTATTACTACAACTAATATGGGAAGAATTCTCTTCATATTCTAGGCAAAAATACGGAGCCGCACTTTGATCAGACTTTCTTAGGATATTTCCTCTGGTTGGAATAACATTAGACCAAGCATGCAAATTCGTGTCAAGTAGAATCGAATAATTTTAAAACCCCGAGTGACTAAAAAGTGACTAAGAAAATAAATGCAACCCGCGTAACTACTTAGAATTATTTGGGTTGCATTTTTCTTATCTGGCGGGGCCGACGAGACTCGAACTCGCGACCTCCTGCGTGACAGGCAGGCGTTCTAACCAAACTGAACTACGACCCCGAAATGCCTATTTCAAAACTAAAAAAGGCAGATATCCACTGCCAAATCACACAATTTATAACAGAGAGAACACCTCCTGTCAATTGGTTTTTGGATGTGCGAGACGGTGAACGATTTCGTCCGCCGCCCCATCGTAGATCCCGTATGTAACGAGGACGGCCTTATCAGGCGCCAGAAGCTCCGCGGCGTACGGCCGGCCGCACACGGCGACGACCGCGGCACCGGCGGTGAACTCCACGAGATCATCTCCGGTCAGAGGCTTCCTGCAGAGCAGAAACAGTATCTCCCTCGTGCCGGTGGATGCCTTGGCGCTCCGCAGCGCATACAGTTCGGTCCCTCTCCCGGTGTCGGGATGCTCGCAGCACTCTAATCGTTCCAGATCGTTGAAAGCATATCCTCCCCCCGATCCCTGATCGCCCGAAACACCCCTTCCCCTGCCTCCCGCCAAGCCTTCCTTCACAGAGGCAATGAACCTCCCCACCACTTCGTTTCTAAAGTCGCTCGCATGGCCGAGAAATGTTATCCGTGCATTCTCCATTGAGGAGAGAGGCAGGAGTGATTGCTTATCACTGAATAATGTAATGGATTTTTCTGCAACCTCGCGGTAGGGATCCCGGACATCCGTCTCTCCGCCCGCGGACACGCCGCCGTGCATCTTGAGCGCATCGAGGTAAAGCTTCCGTATCCTGCCGAGTGAAGCGGCGGAAAGTTCCATGAAGCGACCATGCCAGAAAGGATCGTTCTCATCGATGCCGGAGAGGCACGATTCGAGCTCCTCGAAAACACGGTCAACCGGCCTCGAGAAGAGGAGCAGATCGTTTCCCGCTTCGAGAGCCATGCGAAGCACATCGGAAAAATCCCTCTCCCGGCCGGCATAGGCGCGGTCGATAGCGACGATATCCTCGCCCCCGTGCTCTATCATCCATACCCCGGCCATCTCGAGCGCATCCGTCATGACGACACCCTCGAATCCGCATTCAGCGCGAAGCAGGCCGGTGACGATCTTTCGATCGAGTGAAGCGGGGAGCTCCGAACCTCCGGGAACGATATGGCCTGTCATGACGGCGTCCGTGCCGCTTTCGATGCCGCTGATGAAAGGCGCGAGATCAAACCTTCTCAGCTCATCTAAATCGTTGCCGAGGATGGGAAGGGTCACGTGAGAGTCGCTCGCAGAGGAACCATGGCCGGGAAAGTGCTTCAGACAGGTGAGCAGCCCCGAGTCACGAAGCGCCGCGACCGCTTCACCGACAAACAAGGATACGGCATCTGCGCCATCTCCGAAGCTCCTCGTGCCGATTACCGGATTGAGGGTTTGCGAATTGATATCGGCCACCGGCCCGAGGAATATATTGATGCCGCACCGTGAGACTCGCCGCGCCGTTTCGTTATAGACGCTCTTGCATAATGAAAGGTCACCCGCCTGCCCTATGGCCATCTGGGACGGAGGAACCCCGATGGCCCGGTAGAGGACCGATATCCTCCCTCCCTCGTGATCGGCGGCCACAATGGTCGAACGGCCGCCCGCCCCCGGGATAATGGCGCGGATATCGGCCGTCAGTGAGCGAAGTTGAGATTCATCGGAGACATTCCGTCCGAAGAGAATGACGCCGGCCGGAGGATATTTCGAGAGAAGAGCGCGCTCCCGGGCGGTGAGGGAAGTTCCCGAGAGACCCACGAGCAGATGCGGCGCCAGTCTCGATAATAATTCGCCCGTCATGGAATCACCGATATATCGATCTTATCTCGGCGCCGGGGTAATAGTGGTTGAGTATTTCATCCATTCGATAGCCCATTTCGGCCATCTTTATGGCCCCCGCCTGGCACATGCCGATCCCATGGCCGTTACCCCCGCCCACGAGGTTGATCGAAGAAACCCTCCCGCGCGCTTTCTTCACGCTCACTTTGAACATCGTGCTCTTGAGGATCTTGCCGGAGCCTGATTTAGGTCTCAGAACCCACCGTATACGGTCACCATCGATCCGATGCGTTCCCTTGTCGGTGACAATCTCGATCGATGTCACCCTGCCGTCGGGAGCGGTGCCGACTACCTTCAATTCCTCGAGTTTGCCGACCGCCGTGGATCTGATACCGAGCTCCGCCGGCAGCGTTTGGCGAAGGATCCGCTCGAGGGTGGTGCCGCTCCAGTATACCCGCCAGCGAAAGTGCGTCGATCCCCGGCAGAACGACTTGGAAGGTTCTTCCGGCGCCGCATCCCGGCCCCCATAGAGGAAGGGATATGGAGTCTTCCAGGGCCAGGAAATCCGTATATCCGCCGTATACCCGCCGCAGCACGCGCAGTAATAGGTTTTCGCCGGCTCCCCGTTCCAGACGGCTACCCGGCCGCGCGTCTCCTCGACAGCCTCCGTCGCCTCGGGATGTTCCCCCTTCACACCCTTATATACCTGGTCCATGATAGTGGCCTTGAGATCGAAGAGCTCGTCGCGCTTCTCTGCGATCTTGCTCAATGCGTACGAGCGCGAAGCGACCGCCTGTACCCGATAGGCTTCATACCGCTCCGCCGTCAGATATCCGATCTCTGCGGGCAGGACACCCTTGATGTAATCATCCACATCGAGAACGTTGATCGTAATAACACCGCCGTGCGAGGGCATAAATACGAATCCGCCGCGGTAGGGGTTGCCGTTTATATACATGTTCTTTTCAGAAGTATGCCGTATCGAGATAATCGGCGACTTGTGCACGGTCCCGCCGCGGCTCTTGATGATCTCGACCTCTCCGCCGTCAGAGCGAACGACAAAGTCCCCGCCCGTCTTGAACTTCATGAGAACCGACGCGTCCTGGCTCTCGCCGAGCACAAACGAGGAGGGCACCTTCACCCGCACCGTCTTGCTCGCCTCGAGGATCAAAACCCTGACGCTCGGCGCGTATCCATAGGCTAAGGATGGTTTCAGTTCGAGCGGTTCCACGTCGGCCGGAGGAGGCACCTCGGCCACCCGCGGGCCGCCGCATGAAAGAACCGCCAGAGACAAAAAAAGCACCGCCGACAGCCAGCGCCGAATCAGTCTTGTATCCATGGCCAACCTCTCACAACGGGCATGAAACGTTTCGAATACGAGACACTGATACTAAGCGGGGAAAAAGAATTCACCGCACAATACGGCCTTTCCCTTCCCTCCTGTTATGCCTGTATGCCTCAACGCACGGAGCGTCGGGCGTTTCGCATCTTTCGATTCACCATGGGCCCCGCACAACTCACTGCTCTCGTGAAACAGCGATTCATTGGCGAGTACCGCAACAGCCACAGCCTCTCGAACCTCACTCTCGAGACCGAATTTCTCTATCATTTCACCGAGCATCCCCTGCAACAGCGATTCGCTGAGCGGCAGAAAAACACCGTCCCCCTTCTCGGAACCGATACCGAATCTGCTCGCAACGATCCTGCCGGTCATTTCGCTCACAATCGCCGGATCGCCCGGAAACATCAATCCGCCTACTTCGATGCATTTCAAACCGACAAGATCGATTTCCTCCGGCGCGAGAGAGAGCTCCTCTATCGATTCGAGGTAGAGATTCGAGATGTGGTGAGTAATGAGAAAATTCATTCCCGCGATCTCCTCGGAATCGAAATCATGATTCTCATCGAAGGCCTTGAACGCCGCGAGAAGGTCACGAGGAACCGCGTGGCTCTTGAAACCAAGCAGATCGAGAACGGTATTGTCTCCGCTCCCGCTGACCTCAACAACGGCCGCACCCAATCGATCGGGTGAATTGCCCGTTTCGATACCGACGACATTCCTCTTGGCTCTTTTTTTCAAGGCATTCAATCTTTTTCTCAAATTTCAGCCCTCCATACGATCGACCTGACGGTGACGGATCACCGGCCGATACCTCTTCGCCACTATTGCTTCCATCGAGCAGACGGGCACGAGAGATACCGCGCGGGATCCCATGCCGCGGCTGCTACTGAAACATCTTAAAAAACAATCGATTGTAAGGTAAAGGAATTTTTTACAGAAAAGGCCGGCCGCAGCGAATCTCGAGCGCGTCCCCTCCCCTTCCACCCGGGGCATTATTCCAGCTTCACGCTCTTGCCCTTAACCATCTGCTCCATACCGTCTTTCGCCACCTGGATGACATAAATGTATGTCCCGTTGGCAACTGGATCCCCTGCGTGGTCCCTGCCATCCCAGTAGACGGAATTCGGACTTTCATAGTTGGCCGCATCGAGTTGATCGGAGGGCAGGTCGATCGTCCTGACGAGTATCCCGCTCACGTTGTATATATCGACAGCTCCCGAGTTGACCGGCAGGTTCAACGTGTAGGTGATGTTCGTCCCCCTCGTGAATGGATTGGGGAAGCAGAAGCTGTCCATGACGAGATCCTCGCCCGTTACGGTAAAGAAAAAGTCCTGCGAGAACTCTCCCACCTTCACGGTGAAAAAGTGCGAGCCCCCCGGCATATTCTCGCGGTAGAATGCCGCCTCCCAGTGAAGTGAATCATCGGGATTCGGGACGCCGAACATTACATCGTCCTGCTCGAGCCTGTCGAAAAAGAGAACGGGAGCCTGATCGATATATGCGGGAAAATCGGCTACGACCTTGAATGTTCCCGTCGGGGGCGACTCGACCGCAGGCGTGATCTCGAGATAATCGTTGTAGAAGAGACGAATTGTTGTCGTGATCGGTATCTCGAAAAGGCCGGCGAGCCGTCCCGCCGGCGTGAACACGCGAAAGAGGAGATCTTCGTCGGTCAGGCTGACGGTATAATCGACATCGGCGTTGTACGCACGCGAAAAGGTCTTATCCTGGTCGGTGAGTCTCGTTATCACGAGCGAATCGGTCCAGCTGCTGTCTCCGTTGACCGCCAGGGCGATCTTTCCGAGCGCCACGACATCGCTGGCCTTGAAGCGGAGGATACAGTCGTTCGAGCCGTGTCTCGCGGAGAAGGAATCGGGCGAAACCGCTTCCCAGTTCCCGTCCCAGTTTGCCTCGAGCTTCATGAGCGGCGGACCCGGATCGATAGCCAGCATGGGATCCCCGAGGAGAATGTACCGGAAAACCTGACTGCGCCCGTACAAAGGCTCATTTCCTATATGCGTTATCTCCGCCATCGTGATCGCTTCGCCGAGCACCCAGTGGGCCCCCGTGTATGCGTTCTGCGGCGGCACCGAGTCGGACGGTGGGCTCTGGAAAATGTACCGGTGCAGCGTCTCGCTGAACACGGCATTCTCGTGGAGAAACTCGAAACCGTTGCTCGCATAGGTACTCACCGCGGCTACACCGGGTTTGAACAGCACCTGCTCCGAGAAACAGTCCCCGTTCGGTCCGTCGGCCGGTCGGCGTCCCTCGTAGTGATGCGCAAAATCACTGATATGACACCCGAAGCCGGTAAAGATGTGGGGCTTTCGCTCGTAGAGGTAACGGAGATGATCCCACTGTTTGAACGTTGCAAAGGCCGCTTCCGTTGTGAGAACCGCCCTGTTGGCGTGACCCTGGAAGGAGAAGAAGAGACAGCCTTCATTGAGCCTGTCGAGAAGGTACGGTGTGAAGTAGGTATGCACGGAATCGACCGTTCTCGAGTAGATTACCTGGCCGGGATCACCGTTCGGATTCTCGTGAGGCGCATCGGTCCACCGCGAGAGGCGCAGGTTCCGGACGCCGAATCCGCCCGGCAGCGAATTGTCGATATCATCGGCGATGTCATCCGTGCTGAATTCAAACTCCCTCTCGTATGACTTGTACCGGTAGCTGCTGTAGCGGCCGGACCAGGCATCATCCGAGAAGAGCACAATATTGCGCCTCCATGAATCGGTGGCTTCGACCTCGTCCTCGAAACGGTACAGCTTGGTCACGATTGCCCTGAGCTCCAAAATCGCGCCGACGGGAAAGCGTCCGACGAACACGTCAGGATACGGATCCGGCTCTTGGGCATCGAGAAAGGAATAATACCTGTCGGACGACGTCACCTCGTCCTCGAATTCCCCGCTCACCCTGACGCCGAATGTATAGGGTGGGATATAATCAGGCGGGGAAGGCAGCGAAAGCCGCTTGTGATCCTCGCTTCCGTCGCCGACGAGGAGCACGAACTCCACGCCCCAATGATCGAATCCATACCGGATAAATCTCTTTATCGCATCACATGAAGGATTACCGCCGTTGAACTCATCATAGACATTCTCGACATCCGCCTTGAGGATTCTATACCCCTGTGACCTTCGCCACTCCTCGTATTCGGTCAGATCATCGATGAAATCCCTGTGAGAAATGATCAGCGTATGATACGGACCGGTCTTTTCGCGCAGGTTAACCGGCGTATCGTCGACGGCCATCCGCTTCCGTTCCAGATGCTCCCCCGCTCCATCACCGAGAACAATGAACCGGCGTTCGATGGGGGCGTCGAGGTCGAATTCGAGTATATACTCTGCGCCGTCCTGCTCGAAGAATCCTGAGGTGAGCTCGTACTGGATCGGGTTGAAAGGATCGGATATTTCGATCAGATAGCCATGATTGACCGAGAAACCGGAAATCCTGAATTTCCAGATACCGAGAATCGGACCGAAGCCGAATTCGATCGTGTTGTCGTGCGCCCGGAATTGCGAAGGGTAATCGACCGTGAGATCGTTCACGAGAAAAATACGTTCGAGACTGCTATTTATGACAAGCGAATTTACGCCATCGGTGAGCAAACCGGAATCGATATCATTAAAGGTATATGTTACCGCATTCTTGCGCGAAATGCTCCCGTTCCCGATCCAGCTCGAACCGCCCCCTGAATTGCGGATGTAAAAATTGAGTGTGGACCCGTTATTGCCCGAGTCGAAGCCGCGAAGCCTGACGACGAGGGAGAGGACGTCCGCACCTGCAGGGTTATGCACATCGAAGGGCACGGCGATGCTCGTCCCGCCCGGCCGGGTTACATAATAGAACTCATCGGTCTCCGTTCCCGCATTCTTGAAATAGTACGTATCCTTCCTGTTCCTCGAGATCGACCGGTTCATGTTCCGCTCCGGTGTCCCCGGCGCCGCTGAGAGCGGCGGACCTTCAGCCATGAATTCTCCCGCCACCCCTTCTTCGAGCCAGACGACGTTGTCATCGGTGAATGCCGCATCCAGGTCACCCGCATCGGCGTCATCCTTTATGCCAAGGAGATGGAAAACGAGTAGATCATCATCACTGAACACCTGTTCCGTCGATGAAGAGCCATTGATGACGAGCATGGGAACATCAACCTCTCGGACGAAATCGGGCTCGTTTTCGTCATAGTAGCGCTTTTTGAGCGCTATCTGCCCCGGCGACAGTCCGGCTGAGAGTCCCGCCTCTATGAGCGAGTCCGCCCTGACCGCGTAGCAGCCCGTCTCCGGGATATGCAATCTGAGCCTTTTTATTTCCTGTAGTCGCGACCGCGACACCCGCTGAATACGCAGCGGCCTGATGTACTCCGATACATCCTCTGGGTTAACCAGAAGCCCGTCATAGAGCCTTCTCCACCGGCTCGAGACGGGAACCGTTTGCGAGGATCGGGGAGGGGAAGGTGACCCTCCGCCCTCCAGCACCACCGTGATGGTGAGCTTGCGCACAAGCCGCGCGCCTTCTCCATCGAGAATCAACGGATTTACGCGCACCGGCAGCACGCGCTGCCGCCCCATAAACGCCGGCCCGGCCGTTACGACGAGTGTTGGATAATCGCTGCTTTGCCAGGGGTCTGGAGGATAAAAGATTTCGGTCGAAGGGATGTCGTTCTCCCCTCTGATGAAACGCTCCGCCGGCACCCGCGCCAATCGGAGTGCGCCGAGCCGGTCCTCCCCCTGGACGATCGCCGAGACCCTGACATCCACTCCGGGAGGGATCGCAACATGAAAGGTCTTTCCGGGGATTTCAAAGGCACCCGGGGGAGAGACGGCGCCGTATCCCGAGAGCTTCACGCGCACCCGGCCGTCACCCGCCCCAACGAGCTCGGGATCGGGCACGGTAACCTCAAAGGTGATCATATTACGATTCGACCGGAGAAGCCTCGTCTCCCCACCCCTGGCCTCATGTCCTGAAACAAGAGCGAGCAGGACAGCCGCGCCGAGATAACAGCCACACCCGGCGAAACACCTTTTGGTCCATTTCAACAGGATTCTCCTTGCTACCAGGGGATGCCAGTCAGAGGTTTATATTGCAGCAGAATATATTCTTGTATAAAGTTAGTCGGCATTCAGGGACAACGCAAGCAAAATCAGGATCCTGCAGAGAACTTGCACCTCCCAGTTGCTGCGCCCTGCCGGGCGCACTATAGAGAAAGGGACCCCTTGAAAATCAGGGGTCCCTTTAATGGTAACAAGCCTTGAGCGCTCGTTATTCGCTGTAGAGGTCCTTGATCGCTCCCCAGCTCCTGCTCTCGGTCGCAACGAAATCCGGGCACGGATCGCAGTTCAGATAAACATTGATCTGATGCTCGGCCGCTTCCGGCGGGAAACCGGTTGCGCAGGTGGCGAAGCCGCGGAACCCTGAGTCATCCCTCGGCAGCAGCTGGATTTCCTGACAGTCCGTTGACCATGCGCAGGCCAGAGAGAGAACCTGGATTTCGGCGCACAGAACCCATGTAGCGGTCTGGCACACGTCAAAGCTCAGGCTCATTCCGGTCGTCCATTCACCGAACGCGAGGTTCATGTTCGGATGATAGACGACACTGGTGATGGAAGCGCATGGATCAGGGATAACTATCTTGCACTCGGTCGCCCTGAATCCATCCGCAGGCGGTCTGGCAAAGAAATATATCATGATCGGAATATACTGAACCGGCGGTGGAGTCAGACACCACGTCTCATGGCCGGCATCGGCAAATATATCCAACCATCCGCCAGGATTCGCGGACACCGCACTTGACAGTATCATCAGTGCAGCGACAAGTATTAATACTTTCTTCATCTTCTGTGTCCTCCTAAAAGGTAGTAACAATCCAACTACCCTTTCGACTTCGGAAGAATGTGTGTGGTGTTGAGTAGCTTTATCGTTCTCTACCCATCACCCCCCTTCGTCCAAGGCCCCGCGGCTAGGCGAATGTCGTTCACCCAGCCACGGGCCCGACGATTATTGTCTTCCTACTTAAAGAGGGACTTGATAGCACCCCAGCTCTCTTCCTCGACTGCAAATTCAAACGGGCACAGTATCGAGGTGAGCCCAATGATCGGGAACGTCAAGTTATCGGGGTGATAGGTCCCTCGCAGATACCCACTGCTCGGATTGGCAGCAACCACTATCAGATAGTCCACTATACTTCCGCCCCGATCCCAGCAGAGGCCTTCAGGCATATAGAACGTATAGGTGGCCATCAGGTTGTATCCCGGAGTAAATCCGTTGAGCGGCGGCCAGTAGCTGACATTGTGACCCAGCGTGGTACTAAATGGATCCCCAAACTCTACTGACATATTGTCGGGATATGCAACCCCCGTCAACAACAATAGAACATGGGTAGGGTCAGTCGGTGTCAACAGCATATACTCCACAGCGGTTACATAGTAATCCGCATCGTGAATGTACAACTGCGCCTCGAATACAGGCGTCGGAGGACTATATGCCATCTGACCGGGGTTTTCATTGAAGTAAACCCCCATTGTTTGCGCGCTCAACAGCCCCGGTACCAGTAGAGCAACGGTGAGCAACAGTAAAACCTTTTTCATAATCTAACTCCCTTTCTGAATGCAGCCCTCTTGATGATTCACATATTCAGGGAGGCCAGATCACGGTCGAGTGCTTTTCAAACTAGCTTAGAAGCACCCGTGAGTGTAATGCGCCCCGAGAAATGCGAAGTCACTAATGTTAACGATGCCATCGTGGTTCCAGTCAACACACTGATCGTAATCAGGATCTCCAGTGCCCTCGTTGTACGAATCAGCGAGGTAGACCAGATCCGAAACACCGACGTAACAGTCTGCATTGCGATCCGGGCTCTTAAAAATGAGATCGAGACAGATGTAGTCAATGCAAGGATAGGGAAGCTCTTCAAGGATCTTACCCTGAACTGCAATATAGATTCCACCTGTCAGTATACAACCTCCCATCGCAAGACGTCCGGAGATGGTTGTACGACCAGCTGCATTTGTCAACGAATCCGCAACAACAGCGCCCGGGCATAGGCAAAGTATATACGGCGGAATGTCGCCGACCTCGATCGAATCCGGCTTCGGCACACATGCGTCGAGCCAGAAATCGGTCCAAGGAATTCCCGGAATACCCACTCCAAGACCATCCTTGACCTCGACCCATATATATCCGCCCTCTTCCCAGATGTTCTGGAAATCACCGGCGGGACAGTTTGAGATCTGCATGCAGCAAATGCTCACTCCTGCCTCACTCTGGCACTCGTCAACGTCGCCTGCGTATACGGAGGTCGCAAACACAAGCAGCAAAGAGAAAAGCAAAACTTTTCCTTTGAACATCTTCTTAACCTCCTAAACCTCCTTAAAGGTTCGGGAACCTTTAGAAAAGTTAAACCGAGTCTTTGGGGGTAACACTAACCTCCTTCCGCCCTTGAGTTGGAGATACCGTTCACTTACTCGACAAAGGGATTCTACCATAAATAAATGCGTTGTGTCAATAGCTAAAATCCGAAATAACCGACTAAATCTCGTGCTGGTGAGGAGCTCGACCGTCAGCTGTGCCTTTATTACTTGGATATCGCCTCCATTCCAGCCGGAACATTGCCGTCTTGCAGAAGTCGTTTATCCACTATATAGCTATAACTGATTATAAATAGGAATGTTATCCGGGCGCTGCACCGTTCGGAAAAAATCAATCACATCCTGTTTTTCCCATTGATGCGAAAATGCATGTGGGCTTTCAGGGACAAGTATATGAAAAAGTTGCAGCTGAATGCAGCTTTGCGCACAACCCCCCCGAGAGAAATGAAGCCGTGTATTGCTCAATCAGCGCATCTACCCGGATCGACTACCGGCAGAAGGAGATGCGACGGGTACTCCGGCGAGTGGCAGATTCTCTGCGCGGCCTTGATGAAATCCGTTTCCAACTCGTTATGGCCGCCGGTATCGAGGTTGCGGGAAAAGTGCGGGAACCGGGCCGAAGTGATCTCCGCGCGCGGGCGATACCCCTCCTCGAGCGTTATGCCGGTGCGCCAGATATCTATCGTGTATTCATCGTAATCCCTGCCGTCGGGCGAGAAGGCTGGTGCGCCCTGCGGCAGGCAGGCAAAGCAGTTCGCAGGTCAAGCCAAGCAGCGATGCATATAGTTCAGAAAGCTTCGGTTTATCGATATTCGTGTCCCAGGCATCATTGCCTCCCTAATAGTCGCCGAGAAACGGCTTTTGTCTCTGGACCGGCGCCTCCATCTTCATGAATTCGGATTGAATCGCCAAATAGCCGGCTATGCAGAGCGCCACAAATATCACCCACAGAGCAGGAGTATGGAGCGGTATCGTTTCGCTCAGTTTCCTCGTCAGTATCGACGAGACCGCAGCAACGGCCCGCGTATGCGTCACGCCGGCACTCCCAGCGGCAATGACGACAATTGCCACGGAGAAAATCAAAATCACAGAAATCACAATGACTTGCTGCACGACCGATCTGCACCCCGTCGTTCGTGAAGATCGCAGCGTCACCCAGAACAGAATGATATAGAAGAGAGCAAATAGAATAGCCCCCGTCGCAAACGACTTCAACCTGACCGGCGATCCGCGGCCGGCATACTGATCAATAGCGGCGCAGCAGGCGCGGGCGCCCGATTCATTCGATTCGGCGAGATCCTCGTACCGGTCGGTGGGATCGAAGGGAGCACCGTAGACAGCGGCGGCGGCACGGTCGGTCTGCATCGCCACGAATCGGTCAGAGCTTTCGCGTCCGCAATCGTAGGGCTTGTAGATGATGATCGAACTGCCCCGGTAGAGGGGATACGCTTCCGGCGCATACGTCTCGCCCCACGGAGAGGAGAGAACGGGGGCCTCGCCATCTGTCGTTATTTCCCAGAATTCTTCCGGGATATGGACCGTGGACCGGTTAAAACCGAGCTGTTTGAAGCGTGTCCTGTCGGCCGCAACGATAGCATTGCCGATAACAAAACCGAGGAGCATGACCGTAATCGCCGAACCGAAGGCGTAGGCAAAGACTATCTTTCGCGATATGGGGAGAAAATCGATTTTATGAACGTTGTAGATCGCCGATATGAGGGGGCCGGCTATCCAGATGATCATGAATAACGGGTAAGGATTATCCCTTTTTCCCTCGTGGTAGCTGAGAACGAGCATCGTCGCGTAGAATCCGAGCAGGGCCAAAGACAGCCAGACCTGCCAATGCCCCAAGATAAGGCGAAAACATGTTCGATGCAGAACCGCGCGGGGACTCTTGGCGGCTCGCTCTATTGATTTCACACCCTCTTCAGTGCCCGTCACCTTCCGCATCCCGGTATCCAGGGCAGCGGCTGCCGTTCGTTGCCTCGGCTCCGCTGCGACTGATCGTTGC
>CBDUQN010000075.1:0-15053 GCA_965369375.1 uncultured bacterium
TTCCGCGCGTTTTACATTAGATGCTCGACAGAAGCCTATACATTCGAATCTATTATGCGCCGCTAGCTCAACTGGGAGAGCAACTGACTCTTAATCAGTAGGTTCGGGGTTCGATCCCCTGGCGGCGTATTTTTTATTGCTTTATGTGCAATAAATTAGCGGCTCGACATTTCGATGTCATAATTCAAAAATCAAAATGTAACAATATTGTAGCAATGGGATGCTGCATGTACTGCATGTGCTTTCGCTCAATTCTCGTTTATAACTCGTGTATTCCCTTGCAGGTATGATATAGTATTTGTAACGTGTCTGGAGAACTCTCATGATCGGTAAAACCATATCTCATTACACTATCCTCGAGGAGCTGGGTGAGGGTGGGATGGGAGTTGTATACAAGGCCGAGGATCTGAAGCTCAAACGCTCCGTCGCTTTGAAATTTCTTAGGCCCTTTGCCTCAGGAAGTGATAAAGAAAAGTCTCGCTTTGTTCATGAGGCGCAGGCGGCGGCAGCTTTAGACCATCCCAACATTTGCACCGTGCATGAAATTGACGAGGTTGAAGGGCAGACCTTCATTGCCATGGCTTACATCAAAGGGAAAAGTGTAAAGGAGAAAATTGAATCGGGTCCCTTGAAATTAGATGAAGCGCTGGACATTGCTATTCAGCTCACCGAAGGGTTGCATGCAGCACACGAGAAAGGCATCGTCCACCGGGATATCAAAAGCGCCAACATCATGGTAGCAGAGAATGGCCAGGTAAAGATTACGGATTTTGGTTTAGCTAAGTTAGCGGGGCAAACGAAAATCACCAAGACCGGTACGACCATGGGCACCGTAGCCTATATGTCACCTGAACAGGCGCGTGGCGAAAAGATCGATCACCGCACAGATATCTGGTCACTGGCGGTTGTGTTGTATGAGATGATCACCGGTCAACAACCATTCAAAGGCGAATATGAGCTTGCGGCGGTTTACTCTATTATAAATGAAGAGCCGGAAAATATGGCAAATCTGCGGAAAGGTGTTCCGATAGAACTGAAAACAATTGTCAGTAAAGCCATGACCAAAGATGTGGAGGAGCGATACCAAAATGTAGGTGAACTATTATTCGATTTGAGATCCCTAGTCAAAAAGTATGAATCTACGTGCTTTACAGATCAAATTTCTCAAATGAAATCTGTGCCTTCTATTGCTGTACTACCGTTTGTAGATATGAGTCCCCAGAAAGATCAGGAGTACTTTTGCGACGGAATTGCGGAGGAACTCATTAATGTACTAACTCATGTAGAGAATTTACATGTTGTTGCCCGGACCTCAGCATATTCCTTTAAGCATAAGAACTTAGACGTACGCGAAATAGGCAGAAAACTGAATGTTGAGCACGTTCTGGAAGGTAGTGTACGGAAAGCGGGAAATAGAGTGCGAATCACAGCGCAGCTTGTGACTGTAATAGACGGTTACCACGTATGGTCAGAAAAATATGAACGCGACATGGAAGACATCTTTGCCATCCAGGACGATATATCACTGGCGATCGTAGACAATCTGAAGATAAGGCTCCTGAGGAAAGAGAAGGAAGCGATTTTGAAGCGTCATACAGATGATTTGGAAGCCTACAACCTGTATTTAAAAGGTATTTACTTTTCACGTATGTATTCAGCCGAAGGATTCAACAATGCCATCGAGTATTTTGAGCGATCGCTTCAACAGGATCCAAACTACGCGTTGGCTTATTACGGGCTGGCCGAGGTTTATTACACCATATCTTATTGGAGTAATGTCCCCCCCAAAGAGGCCTATCCAAAAGCAAAAGCATACACGAAAAAGGCTCTCGATATTGATGAAACCCTGGCGGAAGCTCACGCTGCTCTGGGTCTCGTTTGTGCTTTTTATGAATGGAACTGGCAGCCTGCAGAGCAAGAATTGAAACATGCCCTGCGGTTGAGCCCGAACTCGGCGATTATTCGCATGAGTTATTCTTGGTTCTTGTCACTAACCGAACGCTCAGAGGAAGCCATAAACGAGGCAAAACGTGCGCAAGAGCTCGATCCACTCTCCGGCCTCATTAATTCACATGTAGGTCACGCATGTATTTGGGGCAGTCAGTATGATAAGGCGATAGAGGAATTACAGATGACCCTGAAGATAATTCCAGATTTCTACTTGGCACACTACTATCTAGGTTTGGCGTATAGAGCTAAATCAATGATCAATGAAGCAACTGCAGAGTTTGAGAAGGCAGTTGATCTTAATACGAAAGCTACATTGCCGGCGATGATTCTTGCAGCAACCTACTTTGAATCCGGTAAGAAAGCCGAGGGTGAGAGGCTATGGGAGAAATTAGAGCAGAGGTCGAAAGCTGAGTATATGCCCCCAATGGGGTATTTCTATATTCATCTTGCCTGCGGTGAACCTGATATAGCGCTGGAATGGCTGAAACAAGCTTGCGAAGAGAGAGACAGTTTTCTCCCGTGGTGCAGGGTCATACCCATTGACAGTTATCGTATTCCAGACGAGCCGAGGTTCCAGGCACTGTTAAAAAAATTTGGATTATAGTTCAGCCAGACCACATCTGCTCTCCAGCATAACAATATCTGCACCATTCACGAAATCTTTGATTCAATTGGTAAAGAATAATTTCAAAGGATCAATTTTTATTTACACTAATGGCGGAGAGGGAGGGAATTTCACTGATTTTTTATCAGTCAGTTTGGGGCCCCAAGGGCCTCTTAATCAGTAGGTTCGGGGTTCGATCCCCTGGCGGCGTATTTTTTATTGCTTTATGTGCAATAAATTAGCGGCTCGACATTTCGATGTCATAATTCAAAAATCAAAATGTAACAATATTGTAGCAATGGGATGCTGCATGTACTGCATGTGCTTTCGCTCAATTCTCGTTTATAACTCGTGTATTCCCTTGCAGGTATGATATAGTATGTGTAACGTGTCTGGAGAACTCTCATGATCGGCAAAACCATATCTCATTACACTATCCTCGAGGAGCTGGGTGAGGGTGGGATGGGCGTTGTTTACAAGGCGGAGGATACCAAGTTGCACCGCACTGTCGCCCTCAAGTTCCTACCGCGCGAGTTCACCCGCGATGCCGAGGCAAGGGAACGCTTCAGCCACGAGGCGCAGGCCGCGGCGGTGTTGAATCATCCCAATATCTGCACGGTGTATGAGATCGACGAGCACGAGGATCAGTCGTTTATCTCGATGGAGTACATCGACGGTCGGAACCTCAAATCGATGATCGATGAGGGGCCGATGGAGCTGTCCGCCGTCCTCGATATCGCGAAGCAGATAGCAGGAGGGCTCGGAGAGGCGCACGAGAAGGATGTCGTACACCGGGATATCAAGCCGGCCAATGTCATTGTCACGGCGAAGGGGCAGGCGAAGATCATGGACTTCGGGCTGGCGAGGCTGCGCAGCCAGACGGTCCTGACAAAGGAGGGGACGACGCTCGGGACGGTCGCGTACATGTCACCGGAGCAGGCAACGGGGAGGCCGGTCGATCATAGGACCGACATCTGGTCGTTCGGTGTGATGCTCTACGAGATGATCTCCGGGCAACGCCCGTTCAAAGGCGAATACGACCAGGCGGTGATTTATTCTGTGCTGAACAAAGCGCCGGAGCCCCTCACGGCACTTCGCTCCGGCGTCCCGTCCGAGTTCGAGCGGATTGCAAACAAGTGCATGGAGAAGGATCCCGACGAGCGGTACCAGACGGCCGTGGATCTCATGGCCGATCTCCGCCATCTCGGCCGGATCATGAGAGAGGATGTGACGACGAGCCGATCGATCGTGCAGCCTCCGCCACCCCACGCGCCTCCGCCACAGGCGCCCGCGCCGCACGTGACAACGCCACGGAAGCTGAAGCTGCTGCCGTGGCTCGCAGTGATCGTGCTCGTGGCGGTTCTTGCTGTCACCATGATACCGCGGTTCTTCGGGACGTCCGAGGAACCGGCGGACGAACGTCCGGCCACGGGATTGAAGATGCTCGCCGTCCTCCCGTTTCAGAACCTCGGGCCTCCCGATGACGAATACTTCGCCGACGGCATTACCGACGCGATCACCGCCCGTCTCGCAGGCTTGAGCGGGTTGGGCGTCATCTCGCGCCAGAGCGCGATCCAGTACAAGGGAGGCGGCAAGAGCACGAGGCAGATCAGCGAGGAGCTCGGCGTCGACTACATACTCGAGGGGACGATCCAGCGGGAGCGGCCGTCCGATCCGAGCAGCCGCGTGCGGATCATCCCGCAGCTCATCAGGTGCAGCGACGATATCCACCTCTGGGCCGACACGTACGACGAGGATATGACGGAGGTATTCCGGCTGCAATCAGAGATCGCCGAGCGCGTTGCGCGCGAGCTCGATGTCACACTCCTCGAGCCCGAGCGGAGGGCGCTGGCAGAGAAGCCGACGGAGAATCTCGAAGCGTACGAGTATTATCTTCGGGGAATCGAATATGCCGACCGGCGGGTGAATCAAGAGGCGTCAATAGAATCAGTCCGGATGTTCGAAAGGGCCGTCGAGATCGATCCTGATTTCGCCGTTGCATGGGCGCAGCTCTCGATTGCACGGATCTGGATGTACTGGAGGACGGGAGAACGGGAAACTCTCGCCGCCGGGAGGGAGGCGGTCGAAGAGGCAATGCGTATCGAACCCGATCTTCTCGAGGGGCACCTCGCGCTCGGCTTCTTCTACTATTACGGAAGCAGGGATTATGAAAAGGCGCTCGAGCATTTTTATAAAGTTCAGAAGCAAAGGCCGGGAGACGTGGATGGGACCCAGGCGATCGGTTATATCAAGCGGCGCCAGGGCAAATGGGAAGAGGCATTGGCGATTTTCGAAAGAACACTCAAGGTAAATCCGCGCAGCTACATAGCGAATTGGGATAACTTCGGCAACACATACATGTTGATGCGGCGCTACGATGAAGCCGAGAAATACATCGACCGCGCGATGTCTCTGGCGCCGGGATTGGCAAGCGCATATTTTTCGAAAACTGAAATAGCCATTTTGAGGGATGGAGACCGGGAATCGGCGAAATCGTATTTTAAGGAAGTGGTCGATCGCACGCCACCGGGAGGGAGCTGTATCCTATTAGGCAATGTAGAGCTGTCGCTCGTCAGAATCGTTTATGATTCTGCGTGTGATATTGTTGATCATATATATCATTTGCAATGCATCCCATCGAGTGCTTATGAAGCTGCCATTACCAAGATGGCGCAGGCTCAGTGCAGCATAGAGAATAACAAGAACGGGGAAGCAGCTGCGTTTCTGGATTCCGCCCGTGTGATTCTCGAGCAAGATCTGCAGGGAGATGAACGGTTCTCGTCTGAAAATTACATCATTCTCGGTTTAGTCTATGCCCATCTCGGCCGTAAGGAAGAAGCGATACACGCGGGGAAAAGGGGCGTCGAGCTGCTCCCCATTTCAAAAGATGCCTTCGACGGCACGACATTGGTACAAATCCTGGCCGAAATATACACGATCGTCGGTGAATACGAGGCCGCCATCGACCAGCTGGAGATTCTCCTCTCCGTCCCGAGCCTGATATCGGCGCATTCCCTGCGCCTCGATCCGATATGGGATCCGCTCCGCGAGCACCCGCGGTTCCAGCAGTTGATCGATAAGTACTCGGGGGGCAGCTCATGATCGGCGAAACAATTTCACATTATAAAATCCTCGAAAAACTCGGTGAGGGTGGGATGGGAGTGGTTTATAAAGCCCAGGACACCAAGCTAGGCCGCCACGTTGCTATTAAGTTTCTCCCGCAGCATCTGATAAGGGACAAAGATGCCAGGAAACGCTTCGTTCAAGAGGCCAAGGCGGCATCAGCCCTCGACCATCCGAATATCGGCACTATTTATGAGATAGATGAAACCCCGGATGGGCAGACCTTTATTGTGATGGCCTTCTACGAAGGCGAGACGCTCGAGGAAAAGCTGGAGCGGGGTGCGATCGACTTTCAAGAGGCTTCGGACATCTTGATTCAAATTGCCTCCGGATTGGCCGAGGCACATGAGAGGGGAATCGTCCATCGAGATATAAAACCTTCCAATGTTCTCATCACGGAACGTGGCCGAGTGGAGATAATCGATTTCGGGTTGGCCAAGCTGACTGCACAGACGAAGATCACGAAAGAGGGCACGACTCTCGGGACGGTTGCGTATATGTCCCCCGAACAGGCGCGGGGAAAAGAGGTTGATCACCGGACAGATATCTGGTCCCTCGGCGTGCTCCTTCAGGAAACGGTCACCGGCCAAAAGCCGTTCGCTGGCGAGTACGATCAAGCCGTCATATACTCGATTCTAAATGAAGAGCCGACGGATATCAGGAAACTTCGCTCCGATGCTCCTTCGGGTATAGAGAAGATTATCAAGAAGGCTCTGGCTAAAAGCTCGGAGAAACGGTATCAACGGATCAAAGAGATGGCAGCGGACTTGCAGTCGGTCAGAGAAATGTATATGTCAAATACTTCCGTCGAACAACCTTCCAGGGGGAAGCATTCTATCGCAGTGCTCCCCTTCGTGGATATGAGCCCCAAGAAGGACCAGGAATATTTCTGTGACGGCCTGGCCGAAGAGCTGATCAATGCATTGACCCATATCAAGACGCTGCGGGTGGCCGCCAGGACATCGGCCTTTTCATTCAAGGGCGAAAAATACGATGTGCGCGAGATCGGCGACAAACTGAACGTGGATGCCATACTGGAGGGCAGTATTCGAAAGGCGGGGGAGCGGCTGCGTATCACAGTCCAGCTCGTCAGCGCCGCCGACGGTTATCACATGTGGTCTGAGAAGTACGATAGAAACATGGAAGACATCTTCGCCATTCAGGATGAGATCTCGCTTGCGATCGTCGACAAGCTGAAAATAGAACTCCTGGGGGATGAGGCGGCTCTGCTTGTAAAACGCGGCACGGACGACCTGGAGGCGTACGATCTCTATATCAAAGGTCGATTCTTCTGGGAGCAGCGTGGGAAGGGGCTGGAAAAAGCGATCGAGTATTTCAAACGGGCGCTTGCACGGGACCCGAACTACGCGCAGGCGTACGCTGGGCTCGCGGACTCCTATAATTTGCTCGGATTTTACGGTTTCATGCCCTCCAGGGAAGCTTTTTCCAGGGCCAGGGAAAACGCACTGAAGGCGATCGAGATCGATGGTACCCTCGCTGAAGCTCACAGCTCCCTGGCATGGGTCCATCAATTTTGCGATTGGGATTTATCGGCGGCGGAGAATGAATTCAAGCGGGCGATCGAGCTCAATCCGGACTATGTGCCGGCACACAACTGGTATTCCATAACGCTGCTCCTCGCGGATCGAGGCGATGAGTCCCTGCGTGAGAACGAGCGGGCGATAGAGTTAGCTCCGCTAGCGGTTCATGCCATTATGCAGTACGGGTGGAACTTGAGCGGATTGCGTGAATTCGACCGAGCGATAGCACAGTTGAAAAGAGCACTCGAGCTGGATCCAGACTATGCACTCGCGCACTTCCTGCTCGGGGTCTGTTACTGCCATCAGTCGAGATACGATGACGCCATTGCCGAGAGCCGCAAGGCGGTGGATCTGTCGGGTAACAATCCGTGGATGTTGTCGAGTCTGGGTTGGGTGTACGGTTTGAGCGGCAGGGCGGCCGAAGCCCGAAACGTGCTTGCAGAGCTCACAGAGAGGTCCAAGCGTGAATATGTACGATCGATGTATTTTGTTCTGGTCAGCTTGGGACTCAAAGAATTTGATCAGTCATTCGCATGGCTGGATAAAGCGTATGAAGAACGTGACCAATGGATGATTAACCTGAAAATCGATCCGGCCTTTGACTCCGTCCGCGCGGATCCACGATTCGGCGCACTGCTCGACAAGATCAAACCGGAACAATGATCGAGGCAATTCCCGGCGCCCCACTTTTACTTATTTAATTACAATAACTTAACGGCTTGACCTCCCAATTCCGAAATCTCGAAAATCGAAAGGTAGCATATAGGTAGCAAGGAAAAGCCGCCTACAAATGCACCATTTGAAATCCGACTCGAATCACATGGAAATTTTACACTTATTATGCTAAAATAACCGTGTAACTCGTCATACAAGCGGTTATTATTACGGGAACAAGCACTCGCATCTCATTTCGGGCAGACACCAATCCCGTTTTTATAGTTAGGTCACTGTTTCCAAACAGCATTACTAACGTATGTATGAGAGTCTTTAGAAGGAGGTTCTGATATGAAACGTGGCTTTTTAACTTTGGCGTTCCTATGCATCTGCCCGTTGCTGGTAGTGGCACCACCCCTCCAGGCGCAGTGGATCGAGGACGGGGTTGGTGTGTGCACGGAGACGAACGTTCAGGACGATCTCGCAATCATAGCGGACGGCGCAGGAGGCGCCTATATCGCATGGGAAGACCTTCGCAGCGGCGGAGCGAGTGACATCTATATGCAGAGAGTCGATGCGAGGGGGAACCCCTTGTGGACGGCCGGCGGCGTTGCGATATGCACCGCAACGGGCTACCAGAACGTGGTCCGGATCGTATCCGACGAATCCGGCGGCGCCATTGTCTCATGGTTGGACAGAAGGGCGGCCAGTAACGATGTGTATGCCCAAAGGGTCGATGAAAACGGTACCACACTATGGACGGCTGACGGAGTGGCCGTCTGCAACGAAAGCCACGACCAGTACGATCCGGTGATGACGGCCGACGGCACCGGAGGAGCCGTCATTGCCTGGCGGGACTATCGCCCGGGAAATATCGACATCTACGCACAGCGGATTGACTCGAACGGAAACGCACTCTGGGCGGCGAACGGGGTTACCGTCTGTACCGATCCCACCACCCAGGATTATATGCAGATCACCTCGAGCGGTCCGGGAGAGGCGATCGTCGTCTGGGCGGATGCTCGGGGTGGAGATTTCGACATCTATGTGCAGCGACTCTACAGCACCGGCGCAACAGCATGGACCTATAACGGCTATCCTGTCTGTACCGCCTCCGCCCACCAGTTGCTGCCGCAAATCGTTCCCGATCCGAGTTTCGGCGCAATCGTCGTCTGGCAGGACGCGCGAGGAGCGAGCACCGATATCTACGCCCAGCGCGTTTCGATAGCGGGTTACGCCACGTGGACGGCCGACGGCGTGGCGATCTGCACCGCAACGGACAATCAATACGATCCCATGCTCACTGCGGACGGTGGGGGAGGCGCCTTTATTACATGGGAAGACAATCGAAGCGGCACCGATTGGGATGTCTACGCCGCGCATATCGACATAGGCGGGACCCTTCACTGGACCGCCAACGGCATTGTTGTGAGCGCCGCCTACTACAATCAGGACGATCCGAAAATCACCTTCGACGGTGACGGCGGGTGTGTCATCACCTGGGAAGACGCACGCCGCGGCACGAATGACGTTTTCGCACAGCGTCTCGACGGTGACGGCAACGCTCATTGGACCGCCAACGGTGCCCCCGTGTGCCTAGCCGCGTATACTCAGTATACGCCGCAAATCGCGTCGGACGGCGTGGGCGGTGCAATGATCGCGTGGGAGGATACGCGCGTCGCCGGTGACTATAACATCTACGCCCAGAGGATAGAGCGCAACGGCTACTGGGGTTACCCCGCGCCGTCGATCACCGGGACACGCGACGTGCCCGGCGACGAGGGAGGATTCGTCAATGTCGCCTGGGACGCAAGCCGGCTCGATCCATGGCCGGAAGAACTGATCTACTACTATACGGTGTGGCGCGCCATAGACGAATCCGAAGCGCTTGCCCTCACTCGCGGCGGCGCATCAATGATACGGGACTACGCTCCCGGCCTTCCCCGGGAATCGGTCCGCATGGAGCGATTGGGTTCGGAAACGTATTACTGGAAAATGATATCGACACTCTACGCTCACGGTTTGGGGGCCTATTCCGAAATCGTTCCGACGGTGTTCGACTCGACTGCCGTATGCGCCGAGTATCATTACTTCCAAGTGATCGCTCATACGAGCGATTGGTCCAAAGAATGGATATCCGCTCCCGACAGCGGCTACTCGGTCGACAATCTGGTCCCTTGCCCGCCCATCTGCCTCGCCGGCGAGCAGAGCTATAACCCGGAGGGGCTCGAGCTCACCTGGACGCCGAACGAGGAGCTCGATCTCGATTTCTATACCATCTACCGGGCAACCGATCCCGGCTTCACACCCGGTCCGGACAATCTCCTGGCCTCGCAGTGCGACACCCTCTACTTCGACGGTGAATGGACCTGGGATGGGGGGTACTGCTACAAGGTGGCCGCGGTCGACATACACGGTAATGAGAGTGAATATACATTGCTCTGCTCCGAGAACATAACGGGAGACGAGACACCGGTGAAGCCTCCGGTGACCTATCTCGAGCAGAACTATCCGAATCCGTTCAATCCGTCGACTTCGATCGCATTCGGCCTGAACGGGCCGGGGCAGGTGAGCCTACGGATCTACGACGCAACGGGGCGGCTGGTGCGGACACTGGTCGAAGAGAGCCGCGAGGCGGGTGTCTATCACGAGATATGGGATGGCCGTGACAACGGCAGGCGAGCGATCGCCAGTGGCATCTACTTCTACCGCCTCATCACCGGTGATTTCGTGCAAACGAAGAAGATGCTGTTGCTGCGTTAGTACGTTAACGTTAGCTCCCAAATTCCGAAATCTCTAAAATCGAAAGGTAACATATAGGTAGCAAGGAAAAGCCGCCTACAAATGCGCCATTTGAAATTCCAGGTGAAATCTCACCGGATGTATGGTACAATCACGCCTGACAGAACCCTTTATATCATTTATCGGTCTAGGGCGGCTCGGAATTTAAAAATTCCTTCAATTTCTTAAGAGCAGGGAGGTAGCATCATGAAGTCTTTGCTTAGATTCGTCACGTGTCTTTGCATGCTGCAGCTTTTCGCCGGAGTGCCGCAACTGCAGGCGGAGTGGGTGGAAGACGGTACCGGTATCTGCAGAGAAATCGATTATCAGACTGGCTGCAGGATCGTATCCGACGGCTCGGGTGGAGCCATCATTGTCTGGCGGGACTATCGGGAAGACTCAAACTATAAGGTATACGCTCAAAGGGTCGACGCACTCGGCAACCCTCAATGGGCAACGGACGGCATACTCGTCTGCTCGGCTCTTTACAGCCAAACCGATCCGGAGATCGTCACGGATGGTTCGGGCGGCGCGATCATCACCTGGCAGGACTATCGGAGCGCAGCGAGTTACGATATATATGCTCAAAGGATCGATGCAAATGGCAACCTTCTTTGGACCGCAAGCGGCATCGCCATCTGCACGGCCGGCTATAATCAGGACAACCATAAGACCATGCCCGACGGCTCGGGCGGCGCGATCATCACCTGGCGTGATATACGCAACGGCTTCGACTATAACATATACGCTCAAAGAGTCGATGCGAGCGGTTCGGTTCAGTGGACAGCGGACGGCGTTGCTATCTGTACGGCTGCCAACAGCCAGCAATACCCGGTACCTACATCCAACGGCTTGGGCGGTGCTATCATCACCTGGCAGGACAGCCGCGTGACGGGATCCGACATTTACGCGCAGAGGATCGATGCGAGCGGCGTTACCCAGTGGACGGCTGACGGTGTCGCCATCTGCACGGCTACTAATTCCCAATACTACCCGCAGATAGTTTCCACCTCCTCGGGCGGTGCGATCATCGCATGGGATGACTACCGTTCAGCGACTGGCGACATCTACGCCCAGAAGATCAACGCTGCCGGAGTCGTTCAATGGTCGGCAAACGGTATTTCTGTCTGCGCAATTGCCGAAGATCAGGGTACGCCGCGGCTCGTTCCGGTCAGCACGGGCGGCGCGATCATCGCTTGGAGCGACCGCCGCAGCGCTTCCTACTTCGATGTCTACGCCCAGAGATTGGACACATATGGTAACCACCAATGGATCGCAAACGGCATCGCAATCTGCACGGCGAATCAGCACCAGTATCTCCTGAAAGTCGTCTCGGCCGGCGATGATAAAGCTATCTTCATCTGGAAGGATTACCGTTCCGCGTCGAGCTATGATCTCTATGCCCAGAAGGCCGATCTCTATGGTACCGTCCAATGGACAGCCGATGGTGTCGCAGTCACGATGGCAAACGACGATCAGGTCGCGGCGACGGCGGTCCCCGACGGCGCCGGCGGCGCCATCATCGCGTGGGATGATGAACGAGTGGGTGCATACTACGATATCTTCGCCCAGAGGATCGACGCGAACGGCAACTGGGGGTTTCCGGACCCCGTCATCCGATCGGTACGCGACGTCCCGCAGGATCAGGGGGGATACGTCAATATCGCCTGGGACGCAAGCCAGCATGATCAGCTGGGCCAGATAACGGAGTACTCGATCTGGAGAGCGCTCGACATCTCACAAGCAGCGATGATGATGGACGGGCCGGTGCATTTCCTGACGAATGCGTCCGAAATCCCCGAGGAAATAGCCGGTCCTGTTCTGAGAATGGAGTTCCTCGGCGGCCAGCAGTTTTACTGGGAGCTTGTCGATGTTCACACGGCTTACTATATCGATACCTATTCGAAGATCGTGCAGACCGCGTTCGATTCGACGGCCACGTCCAACGAGTATCATTACTTTCAGATCATCGCGCACACGGCCGTGCCCACGACCTTCTGGGCTTCAGAGCCCGACAGCGGCTACTCGGTCGACAACCTCGCACCCTGTCCGCCGCTCGCTCTTGTCGGCGAACAGAGTTTCGTGCCCGAGGGACTCACACTGACCTGGGCGCCGAATTCCGAGGTCGACCTGGATCACTACCGTGTCTATCGTGGCGCGAGCGAGGGATTCGTGCCGGGGCCGGGGAACGTGCTCGGCGCGCCGTGCGACACGACGACCTTCGACGGCGGGTGGACCTGGGACAGCGGCTACTGGTATAAAGTGTCTGCGGTCGATATTCACGGTAATGAGAGTCCCTTCGCCGTGCTGGGTCCCGACGGCGTGACGGGCGAAGACGATCCTGATATGCCGCAGGTGAACTTTCTCGCGCAAAACTACCCGAACCCGTTCAATCCCGTAACAATGATCCGGTTCGGGCTCGAGAGGCCGGTACACGTAATAATCACGATTTACGATGCGGCTGGGCGCCTCGTGAGAACACTGCTCGACGAACACCGCGGCGCCGGCCCGCACGCAGTCGCATGGAACGGTACCGACGCGTTCGGGCGCGCGGTGGCGAGCGGTGTCTATTTCTATTCGCTCGAAGCGGACACGTTCAAAGAGACGAAAAAGATGGTGTTACTCCGGTAGATTTCTTTTGGTGAATAGAGTATGTAAAGGGCGGCAGTTTCACATAGCACAATTGCTGTTTTGTCAGTCTGTCTGCCGTCCCAAAGGCATCTTAATCGGCAGGTTCTCAGGTTCGATTCCCTGTCGGCGCATTTTTATTACTATTCATCTATATGCGTGATAACCTGCCTGGTAATCTAAATCAAAACCAACAGTGGGAGTATTATATGGCATTGCCTGCTCTAACTAAAAGACTGGTGGAAAAACGGCTCGATAAATATTGTAAAGACAGGATGCCGCCCCAAATTCGCGATAAGGTGAGACTCGGTTACAAGTTTCGCGGCAACAGCGTAACATTGTTCGAACAACGCCCGGCATTTACAGATCCGGATAAATGGGTTGATATCGTTGTTGCACAATTCCGATTCGATCCTAGCAATGGCGAATGGACACTGTATTGTGCGGATAGAAATTCGAGATGGCATGTGTATTACGATCTGGAGCCCAACACAGATTTTGAAGTCTTATTACAGGAAGTGGATGAAGATCCTACGGGGATTTTCTGGGGATAGTCCCAACAAGAGCGGGTATTATTTATGACGATATGTTCGGCTTTTGCGATCCGCACATATCCACCGGCAGAGCCGATGATTATGTCAATCAGCTGAAAGCATTCGGTGATGAAATGGAACTGCACGGCGACGTTCGGGAGCTGGTGGACGACGGCATGTGCCGTGTGGTGAGAACCGGGGGTGAGAGACGATGAATAGTATAATGATCTTCAATGTCGAGATTTCAGCGTGGATATATGCGCCGGCGGTATACCTTGTATGGGTCAGCTTGCTGCTTGCGCTCAAGAAGATCCTATTCAACCGGATCAAGTACTGGGTCGGCAGGACGAAGACGCGGCTCGATGATGTGATAGTGCACGCCTTGAACCTCCCCCTGACGCTGTTGGTCTTCGTCAGCGGCATCCTTGTTCTCGAGAGGATATCTCCGCTCGGCGAGGGCGCACTGCTCACGAGATATTTCTTTTTCGCGTTCCGCGCCGTGGCCATCGTCGCCGTAATCATATTTTTCGACCGGCTGCTGCGGGGGCTCATCTCCAATTATTCCGACAAGGTCGATCTCCTCAAATCGTCCCGGGGTGTCGCCCAGGGCATCGTCAGGGTTATCGTGCTCGGCCTCGGTCTGCTGATCCTGCTGGACAGTTTCGACATCTCTATCACGCCGCTCGTCGCGTCACTGGGCATCGGGTCTCTGGCGGTCGCCCTCGCGCTGCAGCCGACACTAGAAAATTTCTTTTCCGGCATCCAGATCATCGTCGACAAGCCGATCGTGGTGGGACAGTTCATAAAGCTCGATTCCGGAGAGGAAGGGTATGTGGAAAAGATCGGCTGGCGTTCGAGCTGGGTGCGGATGCTGCCGAACAACATCGTCGTCATTCCCAATAAGATACTGGTAACCTCGAAGATACTGAATTACTACTATCCCCAAAAGGACATGGCGGTGCGGATTCAGGTCGGGGTGCATTACAACTCCGATCTGGAATTTGTCGAACGGGTGACGATCGAAGTGGGCGAGGAAGTCATGAAGGAAGTCCCCGGCGGCGTTCCCGACTTCAAACCTTTTATACGGTACCATACATTCAACAGCTCCAGCATCGATTTCACCGTGATTCTGCGCTGCAGGGAATTCGTGGACAAGTATCTCGTCAAACACGAATTCATAAAGCGGCTGCACAAACGGTACAACGAAGCAGGTATCGTCATTCCGTTTCCGATCCGTGC
>CBDUQN010000076.1:0-14783 GCA_965369375.1 uncultured bacterium
TATTAGAGTCCGATAGAAGTCCGATAGAAGTGCAAGTGCTTGAAAAAATCGTTTTATCAATATATAATCGCTGCCGGTGTCATAGCTTTAATAAAGGAGTGTACATAGATGAAGGGAATTATACTTGCCGGCGGGCTCGGAACGCGCATGCTGCCGCTGACAAAGATAACAAACAAACATCTCCTGCCCGTATATGACAAACCGATGATATTCTATCCCATCCAGACTCTTATCAATGCGGGAATAAACGATATTCTCATAGTAACCGGCGGCAACAATGCGGGAGATTTTCTGCGGCTGTTGGGAAACGGGAAAGAATTCGGTTTGGAACATATCAACTACACGTATCAGGAGGGGGAGGGAGGGATCGCAGTGGCACTCGGTCTGGCAAAGTACTTCGCTGGAGGTGACCGGATTTGCGTAATACTCGGCGATAATATAATAGAGAAAAATATTGTCGGAGCGGTCAAGAGTTACATGCATCAGAGTTGTGGCGCGAAGGTTCTACTCAAAGAGGTTCCCGATCCTGAGCGTTTCGGCGTTCCCGTTCTCGAAGATGACAAGGTAGTGAGGATTGAAGAGAAGCCAAAGGAACCGAAGTCTCCCTATGCTGTGACGGGCATTTATATGTACGATAACAGGGTTTTCGATATTATCACGACACTCAAGCCGTCGGATAGAGGAGAGCTCGAGATAACCGATGTCAATAACGCCTACATCGAAAAGGGAGAGCTGACGTGGAATATACTCGACGGATGGTGGACGGATGCGGGAACCTTCGAGTCGCTGGTGAGAGCCACTAATCTCGTTGCAAAAACAGGGGCTAATAATCTCGAATAATTTGTGAAATGCAGAATTTGATCGTGCGAGCACCCAGGTTGTGACGGAGTCTATCAGATCACGCTGCGATCATTTTCTCTACTAACCCGAAGGGCAGAGTTCCACGGGCTTGCCCGTTGGTATCTACTGTTTCCCGTCGGTTTCTCATCGCATTCATTCCGAAAGATCCAAAGCTGCAATATATTTATTAATTCAACCGTCTTTGCGTTCCCATTCGTACGGTATGTCATCACCGTGGGGTGGAAAACGGTATTCGTCCGGATCGTCGTAATCGTACGGCTCCGTCACCGTGTTTATCACGACTGCCTCTTCGGAGCTGATACACTTGAAGCCGTGGCAGACGCCGGGTGGGATCGTTATTCTTATAGGGTTGTGTAATCCGGCAAAGAATTCGTTTATTTCCCCGTGCGTCGGTGAGTCATCGCGATTATCGTAGAGGACGATCTTCATCATACCCTTCACAACGACCATGTTATCGTGTTGATTCTTGTGATAGTGCCAGCCCTTTACAACACCGGGATAGGCGGTCGTCATGTACACCTGTCCGAACTTGACAAAGTCCTCTTCGTCAGATCTTACCATCTCCATGAGTCTTCCGCGTTCGTCGGGGATGACCTTGAGTTTCTTGACCTTCACATCGTCAATCATTCATCTATCCTCCATCTAGATAAAATATGGCATTTTCAGCAGTATGTGAAAAAGTGTAGCGGCTACCGATGCCCTATGTCAACGTTTTGCGGGTGCATCCTGCTCGATTCGGTATGGGAAGCACCGGGAATTTACACACGAACTCTAATAACCCGCAGGGCAGAGTTCCACGGGCAAGCCCGTGGGTATCTACCTTTATTTTTCGATAAACGAACTGCCTTTAACTTTATTTCTTAAATCGGAATTCTCAAGGTCGACGGTACCATCTGTGAGGACGGTGAGTACGGTCGGGACTATATTAATCGGCGATACGAGGTCTCGTTTAACCTGCCATCCATCTAGAGGCCCAGCGATAAGAACGCCGTTTTTTCTGTGTCCTCCCGAAATCTTTCGGTGGCGCGGATTCACCGTGATGAGTGGCAAATGAAGCGACCAGTTAGTGCCGTAGGAGGGTTCCATTTCATATAAGATATCGGGAAACTTGTCTATGAATCGGCCATTATAGATCTCTTCCCTTCTTTTTGCCCATATGAATACTCGTTGATTTTTGTCGTCCTTCGTATCGAGCAGAAGCCTGATAATACTGTCTCTGAGCTCTTCATAGTCGAGGCCTTTTTCCGAACAGCGTTCCTTTGATATCTCGATACCTCCGAATGGGTTGGTGCCGCCGAACTCCGATGCTGTGGCGATGTTGCTGGAGGGCTCCGTGAGAAATTCCCGTTTCTTGAGTTTCCTCGTCCATGGGAAGATATGGGCGAACCGGTATGCGAGATCTTCCATGTCGAGGCGATGCAGAGTTTCGAGTGTGAAGTTCTTTGCGCGCTCGACCATGTAGCGCGGGCTCATGATCTTGGGGCCGCTGATCCTGCTCTCGAGGAGACCGTTTTCGAGCAGAAGCTGATTGAGGTTGAACAGGAGCGGTGGCCGGCGGCCGTGACCGTGGTCGCTGATGATCATAATCATCGTATCTTCTCCCGCCGCGGCGGCAATCTCCGCCACACAGGCATCGAGAAAGCCATGAAAATCTCTTATGACATTTGCATGTTCGTTTGATCTAGGATGCGTCGGATCATTCTTGTCGTAGTAGCGCCAGAAGAAGTGCATGACACGATCGAGGGTGAGAAGTGAAATAAAGACAAGATCCCAAGGCCGGCTTTTCATGATTTTCGCAGTGAAGTCGACTATTACGCCTGTTTCTTTCCTTGTATTTTCAGCGAAGGATGCGAGTTCGCTCTTTTCGGGGAAATCGACTATTCCGCCGAGGGGCGGGAGTCCGATCCGGTCGCCGATCTCATCGGGGTAGATTCTTGTTTCTCCTGAAACGAAGACGGGTCCGCTCGCCATCACGCCCTCAACCTTCCACGGCGGGTAGGCGAGAAGCGGATTGATAACGATCACCTTCTTGCCGATAGTACCCGCGAGATCCCAGAACGTTCTTCCCTTGAAGGCGCTCGTATCGATAGAGAACTGCTTTACATCCTTCTTAAAATAGTCGATCGAGGCGAGAACGCCGTGCTCGCTAGGATCCTGGCCGGTGAATATGCTTACCCAGGAAGGGATGCTGTCGGGTGGGAATACTGAGAGCATCTCTCCGGCATACCCTCGAGAGCAGATACCGCTCAGCGCCGGGAGCTCGGGCAGCATCGGCTCGAGGAGCGGCCAATCCATACCATCGATGCCTATTATGACGAGTTTGCTCATGCTGCACCGCAGATGTCGAATATCAAAAGCGCGCTCATGCTTCATCCCCCGATGGTGTGCGTTGCTTGATGCCTCTATACAACGTACTTCTCCAGCGTGCAGTGGTGTCCCAGATTGTTTCATGCACGGCATCGATCGATAATCCACCGTTGATCACCGGCGCATCGATCAATCTGGCCATCGCCAGGTAGAGTTTCCTTCGGTGTTCGAGGTACTCGGGCGGCGTGCCGTCGCTCTTGCGTGATGCGCCGGTCTCGGGATCGATGTCGACAAAGATCACCTGTGCGGGCTTCGGATATAGAAAAAACAGTGGGTGCCTGCACAAATCAGCGAGTTGCGCAGGTCCTATTGAGAAATTGATCGCAACGTCAATGAGCGTATCGTAAACGTAACGGTCGCAGATCGACGTGATGGTTTTCACATTATTGCCGAAGAGTCTCATGTTCACCTGGAGCGCATACTCGCTCCAGACCATAGCCTGCCAGAGTGCCTTTTTCCAGGGGCTTTTCATCTTTCGTTGCTTCGCAGCAGTAAAGGTCGAATAATCGCCCTCGCTCACCTGTTCTTTCGTTTGCAAATACCGTTTCGCCAAGCCGATGAATGGAGCACTGAGGGACGGTTCCCAGCGATTCCACACGACGCGTACGAGGTGGTCTTGTTTCCGCATGCGCTCCGCCAGAAGATCGGCCTGCGTCGACTTGCCCGAGCCGTCCAGTCCGCTCAGAACGATCAGGTTGCGTGTGTGTCGCTTCTTCGGATTGAACGGTCCGTGCATTAACGATTTTCTCCCTTCCGGGTATCGCACAATGATCGCAGATGCGGCGCCAGGAATTTATCGAATACCCTGCCCCAGCAGAAATCCTTAACCTTGTTCGCCGTGGCGGGTGCCAGATTTCGTAGCTCTGCGAGCTTTCCGTCGATTTCCGCCGTTTTGTCGAAATAGTAGAATCCGTCTCCTTCTTCGATCACCTCTGTAAGCGCTCCGAAGCGTGTGGACAGAACGGGGAGGTTGCAGGCCATGGCTTCGATGACCGACAGGGGGAATTCGAGGGCCCCCGTGGGAGAGTAAACGGGAAAGAGGTAGCAGTCCGCCGCCTGGTAGAGTTCATGGACATCTCTTAGGAATTCATCGATGACGATTATTCCGGCCCTCCTCAGTCTATCACGCCAGGCGGGATCCACATCTCCGCACTTTATCACCGGCTGAATATCGTCTCCCCACTCGCGGTATTTGAGAAAGGCCTGCATGTTTCTGCTTTCTTTGATATGTCCGACGTGGAGCACAATGTACCTGTCCTCGGGAATGCTGTATTTCCTGCGCAGCCCCGAATGCTCCGAATCGGCGATCGGCTTGAAACAGCTGTCATCGTATCCCGGCATGATAAAGTCAGTTACGAATCCGAGCCTGTCGAGGCGGTCTCGAAGGATCTGGGAAGGAGAGAGGATGAGCTCAGGTCCTTGAAACTGTGAAGCCACCGTATGAACCAATCCCACGGAGCGCTCCTGAAGGCCGATGAGAATGGTAGGTGTTTTGGAGAAGTGTCTCAACAGGGCCGCCCGCCCCAGTCCGAAGCCCGTGATTCCGGACGAAGGGATATAAATAACAATATCATGCTTTTCACGCTTGAAGAAGCGCAGCAGTTCCCTGCTGAGCAGGGTCTTCCGCGAGAGAATTTTCAAAGATCTGAAGCCGTTTTCCGGCGTTCCAGTGGCATGAAGGGCGGTCAATGCTCCCTTGGCCCTGAGAAAACGGCAGAGGTGCATGACGAATACGAGGAGCCCTTCGGATGGCGTGGAACTCAGTTCTTCTGTTGTAAATAGAATCTTCATATCATTTTGGAGCAGGAGCAAAAAGACTGCCTAAAATGCGGATTATGGGTTTCCTCTCTTTTGTCCAACAAGGAATGCACTCCGCCGGTTCCCAAAGATTAATCATTGTTCAGAATAATTACAATTGAAAAGAAGGCAACGCCTTTCGGCCATTATCCGCTGACGAAAGATGGAAGGGATGAAAATAGAGGGATAATAATAGGAGGAATGAAAATAGGGGGTAGAAGTTATTTTCAGAACGTGGTATAATAAGGCGACTTGGGTTAGGGGCAACTTTAGGCAAGGAGATATGGCGAAAATACCATTCCTGAGTCTTTCTGAGAATACTCAGAAAATACGAAAAGAAATCGACGAGGCTATTGCCCGAGTAATAGACAAAACCGCTTTCGTGCTGGGACCGGAGCTGGAAAGCTTCGAGAATGATTTTGCGGCCTTTTGTGGTGCAACTTATTGTGCTGGAACGAGCTCGGGAACTGCCGCACTTCACCTGATTTTTCTCGCCTACGGAATCGGCCTCGGTGATGAAATCATTACAGTTCCCAACACGTTCATAGCGACCGTCGAAGCGATAGCGATGACGGGAGCCAAACCGGTATTTGTCGATGTTCGTGAGGACTGCGCGCTGATTGATCCGGAATTGGTTGCAGCGGCAATCACGTCGAAAACAAAGGCAATATGCGCGGTTCATCTCTTCGGCCAGTGCTGCGATATGGATCCGCTGATGCAGCTAGCCGCGGAGAAGGATATAGTTGTCATAGAGGACGCGTGCCAGGCGCATGGCGCGAGCTACAAAGGCAGGAAGGCGGGATCCCTCGGTCATGCCGCTGCATTTTCGTTTTATCCAAGCAAGAATCTCGGCGCATTTGGTGAGGGAGGGGCGGTTACAACGAGTGACGAGGAAATCATCAAGAAGATCAAGGGGTTGAGGCATCATGCGCAGTTCGAAAAAAATATTCATGCGGAGATCGGATACAATTACAGGCTCGATTCGTTACAGGCGGCAGTTCTTCGCGTGAAATTGAATTATCTCGACGAGTGCAACGATAAGAGGAGGGCTTTAGCGGACCGTTACCGAAAGAACCTCGGGGGTACGGAGTACCGAATTCCCGAAGAGATGCCGGAACGCCGGCACGTTTACCACCTGTTGATTGCAGGTTGCACAGACAAGGAAACAGTCCAAAAAGCCCTAAAGGATGCAGATATTGGATTTGGCGAGCATTATCCGATACCTGTTCATCTGCAACCGGCCTTTTCCGATCTCGGAATCGGAGAAGGAAGCTATCCAATAGCGGAACGGTGGATAAGAGAACACGTTTCGCTTCCGATGTTCCCGGAGCTGACTATGGAAGAGGTCGATGTAGTGTGTGATGTGCTGAAAAAAGCACAGTAATCCATTTAGGGTCTCGGCAGGGAGGGAATATAAGCTAACAGTTAACGCAAAATATGCTTACTGGGGTCTTGGAAGCAGGACAACATCGTGATGAGAAAGTATTCAGCGGCCCTGAGCAACGCAGAGAAAGTCTACCAGCGGACGGAAATCCCCATTCGTGTTTCCGGACTGGGAGTTCGGGAGAAGAGCCGGTGGGAATCGTTCGTGAAGCGCTTTCTAGATGCCGTAGTGGGTCTTTTTGTATTAGTTTTGGGATTTCCATTCTTACTCGCGCTTGCGCTTCTTATCAAGCTCACATCCAAAGGTCCCGTATTATTCAAACAGAAGAGAATCGGCGAGAATGGCAAGCCGTTTTCTTTTTATAAATTCCGCACCATGCGAGTAGATGCCGACGACTCCCTCCACCGAAAATTCACACAAGATTTCATCAGGGGCCAGATGTCTCAAACAAATCTTGACGGGAACGGTGCAACTTTATATAAGTTAACAAGAGATCCGCGAATCACCCCGGTGGGGAGCTTCTTGAGAAGAACGAGCCTCGATGAGCTCCCGCAGTTTATCAACATTCTCCGGGGTGAAATGGCGCTGGTCGGTCCGAGGCCGCCCGTACCTTACGAGTATGACTGCTATAAAGATTGGCACAAAATGAGACTCGCAGTGAAGCCCGGGCTGACTGGGCTGTGGCAGGTCAGCGGGAGAAGCAGTGTTTCGTTCCATGAAATGGTCATGCTCGATCTGCACTACATCGAGAACTGGTCTCTGAGGATGGATCTCAATATAATTTTAGCGACCTTTCCTGTGATGTTCGCGGGGACCGGTGGCTACTAAACGGATGGAGGAGTTTTGCTAGCAGTCGGTGTCATCGGTTGTGGCTACTGGGGCCCCAATCTAATCAGAAATTTCATTAATCTGCACGATTCCCAGGTGAAAATTTGTGCCGATATCGAACGGGAACGCCTCGAGCACATGCAGCAGCTGTACCCATCGCTGATGATAACGGAGGACTATAGCGATATCGTGGGTGATCCCGACATTGAAGCCGTTGTGATAGCTACTCCCGTTTCGGCTCACTTTCCGATTGCCAGGGAGGCGCTGAAAGCCGGAAAGCACGTTTTCGTGGAGAAACCGCTCGCCGGATCAGTCAAGGAGGGTGTAAAGCTCATCGACCTCGCTGACAGCCAGGGAAAGGTTTTAATGGTCGGGCATACGTTTGTGTTTACAGCCGCCGTCAATAAGATCAAGGACCTGATAAGCGCCGAAGAATTGGGAGATATTTTCTATATATCATCGTCCCGCGTCAATCTCGGCATCTTCCAGGAAGATATAAACGTTGTCTGGGATCTCGCACCGCACGATATTTCGATCATGAACTACATCCTCGGCTCGCGACCCGTTTCGGTCTCTGCGATCGGGCATTCATATATACAGCCGAAAATAGAAGATGTGGCGTTTCTCAATCTTATCTATCCGGAGAATATTCTCGCCAATATCCAGGTTTCCTGGCTCAATCCCAACAAGATTCGTAAGACAACGGTCGTCGGGAGCAAAAAGATGCTCCTCTACGATGATGTTTCGAGCCTGGAGAAGATTCGAATTTATGACAAGGGCGTTTCGGTGACGCCCCACTATGATAGCTTTGGTGAATTCCAGCTATCGTATCGATACGGCGATATCTCCATCCCGAAACTCGACGACGCCGAGCCGCTCAAGATCGAATGCCAGCATTTCGTCGACTGCATCCAGAATGGAGCATCTTCGATCTCCAGCGGCAGGCACGGTCTCGAGGTGCTTCTGGTTCTCGATGCCGCAGAACGTTCCATCAAGGAGCACGGGAAAAAGATCGACATCGATTACCCGGATTCATTGAACTCCATATGATGAGCGACGAAAGAGACAAGCGAAGGATGGGCGTTGTTCACCTCGGTGAGGGTGCAATCGTAGATCCCGAGGCCGTGGTGGGGTACCTGTCACCGAGAGAGGGCATAAGTGAGGAGCTCCATGTAGGCGCGCATGCCCGCATTCGAAGCGGGTGTGTTGTATATGCCGGCTCCACGATCGGTGACCATCTCGAGACGGGCCATAATACGATTATCAGGGAAGAGAGTGAGATCGGAGACCATTTCTCGATCTGGAACAATTCCGTGCTGGATTACGGGTGCACGATCGGGAATGGCGTGAAGATCCACTGCAATGTCTATGTTGCCCAGTTCACCGTTATCGAGGACGATGCATTCCTTGCCCCCGGCGTCAAAATTGCAAACGATTATCATCCCGGCTGTCCCGAGTCGCGGGAATGCATGCGCGGTCCTGTTTTGAAGAAGGGCTGCCGTATCGGTGTCAATGTTACGGTGCTTCCCTACGTGACGATAGGAGAGGGGACGCTCGTGGGAAGCGGATCCGTTGTAACGAAGGATCTCCCGGCGGGCGTTGTGGCATATGGCAATCCGGCTTCGGTTGCTTGTAAGCTCGAGGATCTCCGCTGCAAGACAGGCCGAAGAGAGGCTCCCTACCTTTGATAACTTCATGACATGAATTCTTTCCCTCACAGGTCCAAGGTTTTTCTCCTTGCTTCAACTTTGACAACCGGCGGCGCCGAACAGGTCATCAGGGCCCTCGCGATCGGATTGCCTGCGTACGGTTTCAATACACATATTGTTTGTCTCCATGAGCTCGGGGATCTCGGCATGGAGATATCCAAGCATGGGATCACGGCCGACTTCGGATTCTCGAGGGGGCGCCTTGATCCGTTTGTATTCTTTCGGCTCGTTCGTCTCTTTCGAGGAGAGAACGACGCGATACTCTGTTCGCTCGATCATCACGACGCCATATTCTGGGGGGCCGTATCGTCGTCCTTCGCCGGCGTCAGGCACAGGATTCTCGCGATACACTCGACGGGGCTCTGGGGAAAGGGAGGTTCCTTTTCTCACTCGGATCGGCTCGTTCTCTCACGCTATGATCGCATCGTGGCCCTGGCGCAGATCCATGCGGATTACCTGGAAAAAGACGAGGGTATCGGCAGAGACAAAATAGCGATTATTAATAATGGAATCGACACAGATCGTTTCAAACCTCCCGCATCGAATGTCGAGCGGGCCGCATTGCGGGAAGGGTTGAATATACCTGCAAATAGCTTTGTCGTTGCGATTGTCGCAGTGCTTCGCCCCGAAAAGAATCATGAGATGCTGCTGCGCGCCGCCCGGGAGGTGGCGGCGAATAATGAAAAATTTATCCTTTTGATCGTGGGCGACGGACAAGAGGCAGGGAACTTGCACCGGATGGCCCAGGAGCTATCGCTCGGGGAGGCGGTGCGATTTATGGGACAGAGAAGTGACATCCCTGATATTCTATCCATATCGGATGTTTCGGTTCTCTGTTCGCATCCGATTGTCGAGACGTTCCCTCTCGCCGTGCTCGAATCGATGGCAACGGGTATCCCGGTCGTTGCGACTGCCGTAGGTTCGATACCGGAGATGCTCGAGAGCGGAAAAGAGGGTGTCCTCATACCGTCCGGTGATACGGAAGCACTCACGGAGGCGATTGTTTCTCTCGCGAGGGACCCGGAGCGCAGGAAGAGAATGGGGCAGGCGGGGAGAAAAAAAGCGGAAGAGCGCTATAGCGAAAGTCGCATGGTCGAGGGATATGCGAACCTCTGCAGGAGTCTGCTCGAGGGGCGATAGCTTCAAGGAATACGTGACTCACTAAAGGTGCCTGATCGAAAGGCGATAGATAATACATGGCTGTATCGAGCCCTATTAAAGTGGCAATGATAGGCTCCAAGGGTTTGCCCGCCGTATTTGGAGGCATCGAACGCCATGTCGAGGAGGTTGGCAAACGGCTGGCCCTCAAGGGGCACGAGATCACCGTTTTCGGACGTAAACCGTTCAGTACCGGCGGAGAGCACCTCGGCATGAAGGTGAAAGTGCTTCCTTCTATCCAGACAAAGAATCTGGAGACCGCAACAAATTCGTTTGCCGCCACACTGTCCGCTTCATCGAGCGATTTCGATATCATTCACTATCACGGGATCGGACCTTCGATATTCAGCTGGATTCCGTCTCTATTCGGAAAGACAACCGTTGCTACGATTCATGCCCCCGATTATAGGCAGAGCAAATGGGGGCCGGCGGCTCGGTTTCTGCTGCGGCAGGGGGAGCGCACGGCCATGCGCCGCTGCACAGCCGTTATCGCTGTCTCCCGGCTCATGGCGGGGAATCTCGCGACGGCATTCAACAGGAAGGTTCGATATATTCCGAACGGCGCTGCGATCTTCGACATACCTCCAATCAACGATATCTCGAGATTCGGCCTCGAGCGCGAAGGATACATCCTGACCGTCGGTCGCTTTATCTATGAGCGGGGATTCCATACATTGCTCGAGGCTTATAAGAATATCGAAACAGACAAGCGGCTCGTCATCGTTGGTGACGCCCGTTTCGAAGAGCGGTATGCAGCGGGACTGGGGGAACTGGCCGATGAGCGGGTTCTCTTCGCCGGATATATATCTGGCCGGCCGCTCGATGCACTCTATGCGCACTGCGCCTTTTATGTGCTTCCCTCTCTCGTTGAGGGGCTGCCCATTTCGCTTCTCGAGGCAATGAGCTTTGCCCGTCCGGTTCTTGTGAGCGACATACCGGAAAATCTCGAAGTAGCGGAAGATATCGGATTGACATTCAAGACCGAGGACAGGCACGATCTCGCGCGCGCACTGCGCCTCATGCTCGAGATGAACGATGAAGAGAAACGTGAGATGGGCGGGCGGGGGAGAGAGCGTGTTGCGCGCAACTATACCTGGGACATGGTAACCGATCGGCTCGAGGAGCTCTATCTCGAGCTCTGTGCGTCAAAGTGAATCTCCTCGGCTCGAGGAGCTCTATCTCGAGCTCAGCGGGTCGATATGAATCGCGCCGGTTGTGGGATGCCGATGTCGGGGCGAGCCCGGTCGGCGGCCAATTTTTATTGACACTAGTCAGGGTTTCTGTTACGAAGGCAGGGTTTACAGGTGGCGGCGAAAAGGGAGGAAGTGATCTGGAATGAAACGAAATAAATCCTTCTGGATTCCCCTGATCGTGATCTCCGGTCTGATTTTTCTATCGACATGTCTTGGCTGTGCGAAGAAGCAAACGAGCGGTGGGATGGTATCGGAGAGCGAGCCTCGGGATGTTCCAGCGGAAACGAATAGACCGAAAGAGCCCGCGGGGACGCCGATCAAACCCGCACCCGGTTACGATCTCGAAAACGAGATGCTTGAGGATGACGAACGTGTAAAGCCGGAAGATTTGGAAGAAGAGATCGAGCCCCTTGAATCCGATACATTTGCCGTGAGCGATGTTGCTGTGGAAAAAACAGAAGCTTCCGATTACGGTCTCGGGTATCGCGTTCAGGTTTTTGCTTCGAGCGAGCTCGAGAAGGCTAAGAGCATAAAGGCGAAGATAATCGCTGATACGGGATATCCCGCTTATATCGAGTTCGAGAGCGGCCTCTACAAGGTGCGTGTCGGCAACTTCAGAAAAAGAGAAGCGGCGGCACAGGCGAGATCCGACATCGTGGAATTCTTTCCAGATTGCTGGATCGTGCAGACGACGATAAAGAAGTAACGTTTACTTTTCAGGAAAGGGGCAGCGAACCCGATGCCAGAATTGCGGAAGGATCCGGTTATCGGTAGATGGGTGATTATCTCCACCGAGCGGGGAAAGAGACCGATGGATTTCAAGCAGGAGAAGCGCCCCGCGAAAGGAGGTTTCTGCCCCTTCTGTGAGGGGAACGAGGACAAGACGCCGCCCGAGGTGCTTGCCTACCGGGATCCGAAGACCGTGCCCAATACACCGGGCTGGAAGGTCCGGGTCGTGCCGAACAAGTGGCCGGCGCTGCAGATAGAGGGTGATCTGGACAAGCGCGGCATCGGTTTATACGACTTGATGCGTGGAGTGGGTGCACACGAGGTCCTCATCGAATCTCCCGACCATAACATCCAATTATCCGATCTTTCGACGAAGCACATAGAGAGCATCTTCTGGGCGCTCCGCGACAGGAGCATCGATCTGAACAAGGATTCCCGATTCAAGTACATATTGATATTCAAGAACAGGGGAGAGGAGGCCGGTGCTTCTCTCGAGCATTCCCACATACAGCTCATCGCTACTCCCATCATCCCGAAGAGGGCCATGGAGGAACTCGAAGGCGCTAAATTTCATTACCAGCTCAAGGAGCGCTGCATCTTCTGTGATATCCTCAAGCAGGAGATGGAAGACAAGAAGCGCATCATATTCAAGAACGATCATTACATCGCCATTGCACCATTCGCAGCCCGCTTCCCTTTTGAATCCTGGATTCTTCCGCTCGAACATGTCGCGTCATTTGAACGAAGCAACACGAAAACATTCTCCGCTCTCGCCGGCATGGTGAAAACCGTGCTCCAGCGAATAGATAACGTTCTGGACACTCCGCCGTTCAACTTCATAATTCACACCGCGCCGTGCAAAACCCCCGGACTCGAATATTATCACTGGCACATGGAGCTGATGCCGAAATTGACCCGGGTTGCCGGCTTCGAGTGGGGGAGCGGTTTCTACATAAATCCCACTCCACCTGAGGAGGCGGCTGTCGCCCTCGGCGAAATGGTGGAGATCCAGCAGCCGGAATAGCAACACCCCATATAAGGACGGTTAGCGACGCATGAAGAAAAAAGCCCTCAGTGTAGCAATGGTGACAACAGAGATCATTCCCTTTTCGAAGGTCGGCGGTCTTGCCGATGTCATGGGCGCCCTCCCCGATGAGCTCGAAAAGATCGGATGCGTCGTGTCGATCTTTACGCCGCTCTATGCCTCGATCGATAGAAACGAGTTCAAAATAAAGTCCGATCGGGATCTCAAGGATCTCGAAGTCCCCGTCGCAGGGAATTCTGTTCGATTTAATGTATGCACGGCCGTCAAACCGGGCGCCGGCGTGAACGTCTATTTCATCGATAATGAGCATTATTACTCGCGGGAAGGGATCTACACGGAATCCGCAACAGGCGCAGCATTCGAAGATGAGGACGAACGGACGATATTCTTCAACAGGGCGGTGATCGCGGCAATGAAGGCGCTCGACATGAGACCCGACGTCATTCACTGCAACGATTTTCATTCGGGCCTCATTCCCGCCTATCTCAATCTCGAGGAATCGGATAACGCGCGCTTCAGAGAAACGGGCACGATATTCAGTGTGCACAATCTCGCCTACCAGGGGATCTTCGAAAAGGAATTCATCGAGAAGGCGGGGATAGATTCTTCGCTCTACATGCCGGACAGCCCATTCGAGTTCTGGGAAAAAGTCAATGTCATGAAGGTGGGACTCTCCTTCACCGATCTCATCAGCACGGTGAGCAAAACGTACGCGAAGGAAATAACCACCACCGAGGAGTACGGGTACGGATTGGAAGGGATTCTTCGTTCGAGAAAGGACGATGTCGTCGGGATTCTCAACGGCATCGATCAGGATGTCTGGAATCCGTCGACCGATGAACTGATCCCCGCTACCTATTCGGCATTCGATCTGTTCGGCAAGGCGAAATGCCGCAGCGGGCTGCTCGAGGCGTACGGGCTCCCTGCGGGTAACGCACCGGTCATCGGGATCGTCTCGCGGCTCGTCGATCAGAAGGGATTCGATATCCTGGCCGAGGCGTTCGAGAAGATCATGAAGCTTGATACCGTATTCGTTATTCTCGGCACCGGCCAGCAGAAGTACCACGAGCTCTACACGAGCCTCGCCGAGCGGTATCCCGAGAAACTCGGTGTGAAACTCGAGTTCAACAACGAGCTCGCGCACCTGATCGAAGCGGGGAGCGATTTTTTCCTCATGCCGTCACGGTACGAACCGTGCGGATTGAACCAGCTTTACAGCCTCCGCTACGGCACGATACCGATCGTGCGCGCCACCGGAGGGCTCAAGGATACGATCAAGAACGCCAATCGCTCCGGTACAAGGGGTAACGGTTTCCTGTTCACCGATTACACCCCTGAAGCCCTCACCAAGGCAATAAAAAAGGCCGTCGGTTTCTTCTCTGACGCAGCGGCTGTGGAGACGATGCGGAAGCGGATCATGACCGAAGACCACTCGTGGCTCAAGAGCGCAAAGGAGTACATGAAACTCTACAAGCGTGCCAAGGGGCTTGTTGGATTGAAGTTGACAAAGGGCTAAAAACCCTTTTATACTAGTACAAAACTGCAATTATGCGGGAATAGCTCAGCTGGTAGAGCGCAACCTTGCCAAGGTTGATGTCGCGGGTTCGAGTCCCGTTTCCCGCTCCATTTTATTGAGGCGGCATAGCCAAGTGGCTAAGGCGACGGTCTGCAAAACCGTTATTCACCGGTTCGAATCCGGTTGCCGCCTCCAG
>CBDUQN010000077.1:0-14247 GCA_965369375.1 uncultured bacterium
GCGGCTCGACAGCACACACCGACGGCTCGACAGCAATCCGCCATCAACCCGGACCGCAACCCGAAATGAAATTGACACCGCAGAATGCTTGCCATTATACTATGTACCCACTCTTTCACAGGTATCAGGAAGGTGTTATATGCTGAACTTTGATCTGACTGAAGAACAACAGATACTGCGCGATTCAATACGGAATTTCGCTGAGAACGAGATAAGACCGGTGGCCGAGGAGCTCGACGAAAAAGAGGAATTCTCGCTCGACCTCGTGAAAAAATTGGCCGAGCTCGGCCTCTTCGGAATGTTCGTTTCGGAGGAGTACGGCGGCAGCGGCACCGGCTACCTCGAGTACGCGATAGCTGTCGAGGAGATCGCGCGAATAGATGGTTCGACGGCGGCCACGATCGCCGCGGGAAACTCACTCGGTATCGGTCCTATCTACTACTATGGAAACGACGAACAAAAGAAGGAATGGCTCCCCCGCCTGTGCGGGGGTGAAATCCTCGCCTCGTTCGGCCTCACCGAAGCCAACGCCGGCAGCGACGCGGGCGCAACGCAGACGGCGGCCGAGCTCGAGAATGGCGAGTGGATCATAAACGGCAGCAAGATTTTTATCACGAACGCCGCCTCACCGATTTCAGCGATAATCGTCGTGCAGGCGCGCACCGGTGACGCCGGAGGCGGCAAGGCGGAACTGAGCTGCATACTCGTACCCAACGAGACACCCGGCGTTACCGCCAAGGAGATGCATGGAAAGTTGATGTGGCGTTCCTCGAATACCGGAGAGCTCTACTTCGAGGATGTTCGCGTTCCCGAAAAGAATCTTCTTGGGCTGCGGGGAGAAGGTTTCAAGCAGATGCTCGCGACGCTCGATCGAGGACGCCTCGCAATCGCGGCGATGGGTCTCGGCGGCGCCCAGGGCGCATTCGAGCTCGCCCTGAACTACTCAAAAGAGCGAATGCAGTTCGGCAAGAAGATCGCGAGCTTCCAGGTAAACGCGTTCAAGCTGGCCGATATGGCGATGGAAATCGAGACTGCTCGCAACCTCCTCTACAAGGCGTGCTGGCTCTGCGACCAGGGACGCCCCTTTTCGATGGAGGCCGCCATGGCCAAGCTCTACTGCAGCGAGGTAATGAAGCGGGTGGCAACCGAAGCCGTCCAGATACACGGCGGATACGGCCTCATGAAGGAATATCAGGTCGAGCGTTTCTTCAGGGATCAAAAGCTCCTCGAGATCGGTGAAGGCACGAGCGAGATTCAGCGCTTCGTCATCGCGCGCATGCTCGGTTGCTTCGAGTAACTAACACAAATTCAAAGAGTTTCTATCCCACCTGCCGGCGGACCGGTGACCGGAAATCACACCCCGCACTGTAAGCATATATTTACATTAGTGTAATTTTTTATTTACATTCTAATCTATTTGATACAAACATGTTATATAGTATTACAATAAATGTAAATAAATGATTACATTCTTGGGCGGGCGCCATAGCAAATATTTTGTTTCCGGCTTTCGTCGGCTACACATAACTTATTGTATTCAAACAAAATACACTCTCAAAGAAATAATAGGGAAGAATAAGGAACTATGGCACACCACTTGCCATTACAAGAAGATGTAAGTCAGTCAAGGTAATGACAGGAATCAAAAGAAGGGGGTTTGAAATGTTGAGCTTCGCAAACATAGCAACGATAGTCGCCCTGTTGCTTATCTTCGGAAAGAGCGTATGGGGCAAGAGCGTCTGGTAGAAAGAGACCGGAACGTTTCAGAATGCGAAGAGGCCACTCACAGCCTCTTCGCTTTTTTTTCGCCTTTACCATTTTGATACCGAAACATATATTCACCCTGCAGAATGTGACATGAACACGAGAGGTGATACATGCCGGGAATTACCGTCTGGCTCAAAGAGCTGCGAGCCGAGTTTCTGACCGCGAGCATCATTCCGGTGATCCTGGCCACCTCCGTTGTGAGATACGAAGCGGGCGCGGTCGATCCCCTTCTCTTCGCTCTTACGCTTGTCGGTGTTGTTTTCCTTCATATCGGCGCCAACACGGCAAACGACTACTTCGACCATCTTTCAGGCAACGATATCATCAACGTCAATTACGTAAGACCATTCACCGGCGGGAGCCGCCTGATACAGAAGGGATTGATTTCACCCAGGAGCGTCATTGCGACCGCGATCTTCTTCTTTGCGGCGGCGCTGATAATCGGGATCGTGCTGACAGTGATTCGAGGGCCGGTCGTTATCGTCCTCGGTCTCGCGGGAATCCTCTTCGGATTCTTCTATACCGCCCCTCCCCTCAATTTCGCCTCCCGGGGCCTCGGCGAGCTCATTGTGGGCCTGAGCTTCGGTCTTCTCATCGTCGTCGGCACATATTACGTCCAGACGGGCACCGTCTCGACGGGATGCATCGTCGCATCCCTGCCGCCGACGTTTCTCGTCATCGCGATCATTCTCATTAACGAGTTCCAGGATTCGAATGCCGACGCGCGTGTCGGGAGAAGAACACTCGTGGTGAGAACCGGCACCCGAAAAGCGGTTGCACTCTATGGCACCATCACGCTTCTCTCGTACGTAGCCATAGTCGTCGGTGTCGTCACCGATCTCCTCCCGCCCCTCACGCTCATCGCGCTCGCCACCGCGCCGCTTGCGATCAAGGCGATATCGACGGCGCGCTCTTTCCATGCCAGCCCCAAAGAACTGGCGCCGGCGAACGGCATCACGATCCTCGTGCATCTCTCGTGCGGACTCCTCATGGCGATCGGTTATTTCATAGCGGGAAGAGGCGTATAGATCGTCATTGCTCGAACGGCTGCTCGAGTGAAATTCCATCGAATGGAATTAGGCAATCGGCAGGGAAACTCCCTCGAAATATCTGAAGCGGGCGGCGGACAGTCCAATCGCTATTTGAGAAGATCTTTGAGGCGTTGGATGCGATCGACGATCTCCTCCTGCGTATCGACAAAGTGAATAATTTCGAGCTCGTCCTCGGAGATCTTACCCTGGCCGAGCATATTCGCCTTGAGCCAGCTGAAGAAACCTTCCCAGTACTCCCGTCCGAACATGAAAACGGGAAAGGGCTTTATCTTTTGGGTCTGAATGAGCGTCAATGCTTCGAACAATTCGTCCATCGTACCGAAGCCGCCGGGAAGGATGACAAACGCCATCGAGTACTTGAAGAACATCACTTTGCGAACGAAGAAGTACCTGAAGCTGATCAGCTTGTCGATATAAGGATTCGGAATCTGCTCGAACGGTATCTCGATATTCAATCCGATCGAGAGCCCCCCTCCCTCCTGCGCGCCCCTGTTCGCGGCCTCCATAACGCCGGGGCCACCCCCGGTGATGATGGCACACTCCTTGTTGGCCAGTTTCCTCGCGAGCTCCTGAGCCGCATCATACTCCATATCTCCCTCTTTTGCCCGTGAAGAGCCGAAAAAAGCAACTGCCGGCGGAATCGAGGCGAGGCTATCGAATCCTTCGACGAACTCGGACAGGATCTTGAACAACCGCCACGAGTCCTGAAGGTTTATCTCATCGATTAAAAATCGTTTCTTTGAACTCATTATTTCCTCCCACTTTTCAAACTTTTAGCGAGTCTGGTGCATAACTGTTCTTGCGTTTTCCCAAAGGTACGCTAAAGTTTTCGATGGGGGCAAGGGAAATAACCATGGAAAGTGATAACGGCAAATCGAGCGAATCGGGAATCGAGGTCCTGCCCTACCACCACACCGAGTCGCACACGGACACGCGCGGCTGGGTTTTGTTCCCATGGAAGGGTATCGAGCTCGCGGTCGACCTTGATACCTTGCATATCGTTCATATCGCGCCCGGCGCGACGAGGGGCAACCACTTCCATCCGGAGGCGATGGAGTGGATATGCACCATCGAGGGCGAGGGTCTTCTGACGTGGCGCGGGAAGGATGAAGAAACCGTTCACGAGCTACACCTCGAAGCACAGAGAACGTGTGTGAAGATCCCTCCCGGCATCCGGCACGCGGTAACAAATATCGGATCCGGCGAGCTTTTGCTCGTTGCCGTTAGAGAGAAAAGGGCCGCGGGCGATAAGACGATAAAAGAAGATATCTGATAGAATGGCCGAGGTGTGAGACGCAATGAAGGCGATTCTTTTCGATGGAAAGAAGGTGAAAGCGGGGAAGATCCAGAAGCCCCGTCTAAAACGGCGCCATGCGGTAGTCAGGATCCGCCTCGCCGGGATATGCTCGACCGATCTCGAGATCGCGCGGGGATACATGGATTTCAAGGGCGTACCGGGTCACGAATTCGTCGGCACCGTCGTGTCCGCATCGCCCAGGCAAATGATCGGGAAACGCGTCGTCGGCGAGATCAACATCCCCTGCGGAAAATGCTCCATCTGCCGCCGAGGCATGAGGAAACACTGCCCCAACCGGAGCGTCATCGGTATCAGCAAGAAGAACGGGGCTTTCGCTGAATTTCTTGCCATCCCGCTGGAGAATCTGCATCTCGTTCCGAGCAAGGTAAGCGACGAGGAGGCGGTTTTTGCGGAGCTCCTCGCGGCTGCCTGTGAGGTGCCGGCGAGAATAAAAATCCTGGAGGGTAACAAGATCGCGGTGCTCGGTGACGGGCGGCTCGCGGCGATGGTCGCGCAGGTCCTCTCTCTCGCATCACGAAACGTGTCGGTGCTCGGCCTGCACCAGAAGAAGCTCGCGGTATTCCGCGGGCTCGGCATACCGGCACATGACATAGCAAGGAGATCGGTGTTCAAACGCAAGTTCGACATCGTCGTCGAATGCACCGGACGGCCTACAGGACTCCCCATCGCCGCGGAACTCGTACGGCCCGAGGGCACTATCGTGCTGAAGTCGACATATCACGGGTGCCTCAGCTGCAACCTGGCGCCGATCGTCATAGACGAGATCACAATCGTCGGATCAAGGTGCGGCCCCATCGATACGGCCCTCAGGCTGCTCGCGCTCGGTCACGTGAAAGTGACACCGTTCCTGACGGCGATCTACCCGTTCGAGAAGTGGCGGCAAGCATTCCGGCGCGCCCGCCACCCCGACAGCTTCAAGGTGCTCATCGAGATTAACCGCCCTTAGGCCCCGGATCATCGGAAAAACCACTTTCAATAGGCCCGCTCACCGCTTATACATTAAATATGTTCCTTCCACTGAAAGACATAAACCCGACGGAACGGACACCTTATGTAACATATGCATTTATCGTTATCAATGTTCTCGTTTATATCTATCAGATGGCCGCAGGCCCGAAAATCATTGCGGCATACGGAGCCATACCGTTCGAGATTACGAGGATGAGGGATCTCGATGAAATCATATTCATCGGCGGTTACCAGTTCCGGCACCTCCCCGGTCCGAAGCCGATCTTCCTCACGCTCTTCACCTCCATGTTCATGCACGGAAGTCTTCTTCACCTCGGAGGGAACATGCTCTACCTTTGGATCTTCGGCAACAACATCGAAGACATACTCGGACCCGTGAAGTACGTCATGTTCTATCTCGCGAGCGGTCTTATCGCTCATGCCCTGCACATCGTATCGGGTCCATCTTCAGTGATACCGACGGTCGGCGCGAGCGGTGCGATCGCGGGGCTCCTCGGAGCCTATCTCATAGCATTTCCGCGAGCCAAGGTGCTCACCCTCATGTTCCTTTTCTATTTCATACGATTGACCGTTGTTCCCGCCTCCGTGATAATCATCTTCTGGTTCGTCATCCAGCTGATCAGCGGATTCATGTCCCTCGGCGGCAGCATCGGCGGCGGTGTGGCCTGGTTCGCCCACATCGGCGGTTTCATCGGCGGAATCATACTGATCTATGCAATGGCGGGGAACACCGTCTACTGGTTGCGGCGCGGAGGACACTACGATTGAACAACCGGCTGCTCACTGCGCATGTCATTCGATAAGCTCATCATAGAGAGAAAGGCCCTCCACGATCCACTGACCGTTCGACTCAAGGCACGTGGCGGCGTGGTCGAAACGGTCGACGATGCGCGCACCATACTCGAGCGTGAGCCCGGGAAAGACGGGACGCTCGTGCTGATGCACCATCGGGGAAGATTCGTGAAGGATTTTCCCGTTCCCCGAGACTGTCCCCCCTGCGGCGAAAAATATATCGTAACGATGCAGGGTTGTCCCTACCGCTGCACGTACTGCTACCTCCAATCGTATCTCGGGCACAGACACATCGTGATCTTTACCAATACAAAAGCCCTCGAGGATGAAATCGCGCTCACCCTCTCGAACGATCCGCCCAAAATGATGACAACGGGGGAGCTCGGAGACAGCCTCGCCCTCGATCCGCTGACCGGAACCATTTCGGATCTTCTTCCGCTCTTTGCCGGCACTCCGACCGTCCTCGATATCAGGACGAAAAGCTCACAGGTGGATCATCTCGTGCGCGAAGCAGTATCGGGGGGGATCGGGCATCGATCATCAGGGGAAAATCCCCGCAACGGAAACATCTGCGAACCGCCCATGAAACGGGAATATTACAGGAATCTCGTTCTGACGTGGACACTCGGTCCGGAGAAGGCCGTTACACTCGAAGAACCGGGCGCCGCTCCGCTCGGGGATCGCTTGGAAGCGCTTGCTAAAGCGGCGAGGGCGGGGATCAGGGTTGGAATCCGTTTCGATCCGATTATACCCGCATATGCCGATATGGATGAGTACGAGCGTCTCGTCGATGCGATTCGCGACGCAGTGTCGGCGGACGATGTGTACCGTTTCGAGCTCGGCGTTGTGAGGTTCCCTTCGAACCTGCTCGAGCTCATAAGAGGGAAAAATCCCCGAAGCCCGCTGTTGCAGGGAGAATATATAAGAGATAGAGAAGGAAAGACCCGCCTCTACCGCCCGATCCGCGTAAAACTGTACCGCTCAATCCTCGGAGTGATTCGCCGTCGCTTTCCCTCCACACCGGTCGAGCTCAGCATGGAAGAACCTTCCGTCTGGGAGGATGCCGGGCTTGCATGAGTTCTCACGGCGTGATCTGCCCCGATAGCACGCAAATGGGAATCGGGCAGGCGAGCTATGATTACCCGGAAGAGAGATCGAATCCTTTTGAATCACCCAGGAGGTGAGCCGTATCACCGAAGGACCTGAGCCGCATCCTGAAATCACAGACGAGTGTCGTTATCGATGCATTCGGCAGCGAGAAGCTCCAGAGGTCATCGAGGTCCATATTGAAGAGATGCGTTAGATAACTGCAGATCACTCCTCCATGCGCTATGACGAGAACATCGCCATCGGTCGACTCGACTATTTTATTCATAGCGTCCACCGCGCGATCACGGAAAGCGTCGAGGTCTTCTCCCCCTTCTATCTTCACCGTCGTGGGCCTGCGATACCACCGATCGACCGTTTCCGGATCCTCGTCACGCAGCTCGCTGATGAGGCGCCCTTCCCAGGAGCCGAGAGAGAGTTCCTGAAGCTCTTCCAGGATTGTTATCGGGTAGTCCCGTCCGAAAGCTATCTGTGCCGTTTCAACTGCGCGGCCAGCGATACTGCAGTAAACGGAACTCACGGGAATCTTCTTGAAACGCTCGCCGAGCAGGCGGGCCTGTGTCTTCCCGATCGTGCTCAGCGGGATTTCGAGGCACGTCCCCTGGACCCTCCGCTCCCTGTTCCAGACCGATTCGGCGTGTCGCACGAGGTAGAGTTTGCGCATCTCGGTTTTCAAATGAACCTCCTTTTCGGGATACAGTAACAGAGAACAAAGAAATTCTCAAGACGCCTTGCAAAGACACACGCTTTTCTATTACCTTGGGTTTATCCGGTGTCCCTCAAATTCTTTGGAATCTAAAGAGGCGCCGGGTGGTAAAATAGAGAACAAGGAGGTCTGCTACATGCGGTGGCACAGCATTATTATAAGTATTCTTATCGCAGCATCCGTCACGGGAGCGGCTGACGCTGAGGAGAGATTCGAGCTCCTCTCGCGCTCACTGCTTCAGGGCCCGGCGCAGGCGATAGCATTCTTCGAGGGCGGATTTGTGCTCGGAAGCGGCGGCGGCATCGCCGTATACAGCGGAGCAGAGAGTTTGAGCACGCCCGTTATCCTCCTCGTAAACGGCGAACCGAGAGAAATAGCTATCCGCGGACCGGCGGCATACGTCGCGGCGAACAAAGGTGGGCTCGTTACGATTGACCTCACTGACCCCGCCAATCCGGTCGAAACGAGAACACACAGGTTGTCGCGGGCGATACTCTGTTCTCTATCGACAGAGTTCCTCTTTCTCGCCGATCACAAAGGGGATATTTACACCTTCAAACTCTCCGACCCCCTCAGGCCGGAGCTCATAGATGAAAGGCGCGTCTTTCCCACGCCGGTCTCCATGGACATTGCCGGCGGGCTTCTCGTCACCGTCTCTACACGGGAAGTAAAAATCTTCCGCATAGGCAAAAACGGGAATTTAAAGGGTATTTCACAGACTGCTGCAGGCGAAGACCTTTCTAAATGCAAATTGCGAAATGAAGTCCTGTACGCGCTGTCGCCGGACGGCACGGTCCTTCGATGGGACATATCCGATCCGGCCGAACCGAAACGTCTCCCGGCAATTGAAGACAAGAAAATCCTGGATTTCGCGCTCGGTGAAGACGAAGGGTATTTGCTCACAAAGTACCGGGAAATTATCCCATTTGAATACGGCGGCGGGACAAAAACAGGCAAGCCCCTCGAGATAACGTTCAGCGCCGCCGGTGGCGCCTCGGGGAAACTCAATCATGTGCTCGATACCATTCAGGAGAAAATCAATCCCGGCGATCATATCGGAAGGGCGCTTTTTATAGATGGAAACACCATTATAACAACGTCGGGCTTGAAAGGACTCTCACTATTTATGCTCGAGGGAGAAAAGATACGACTGGTCGGAAAAGTGCCGACCGGCGGATTCGCGATAGACCTCATCGTATCCGACGATCTCCTCTACTGCGCAAACGGATTCGACGGCGTCCGGATCGGCAGGGTCTCCGGTCGCGGCTCGATCGAATGGATCGGACACCTGCAGTCGTACCATGCCCGGGATGTAGCGCTCAATGGTGATGTCCTGATACTCGCGGACGGCGAGGATGGATTGAAAACAATCGATGTAAGCGATCCCCGCAAGCCTATCGTGATCGGGAAACATAGATCCCCATATTTTATGTCGGCTGTCATGAGTGACGGTACCTTCGCCTACGTAGCGGGCGGTAAGGGGGGCGCAGAGATAATAGATATCTCGAATCCCAAACGGCCCAAGCTCATATGGCGAAAAGAGTTCTCCGAGATGCGCGGGATCGACTACGATTCCCGGTACTGTTACATAGCCGACGGGTACGATGGTTTGCGCACATTCTCCATCAGCGGCGGCAAGCCCGTTTTGATATCGACACACGACACTCCGGGATGGAACTGCGACGTCTTCATCAACGGCGACATCGCCTATCTTGCCGACGGAGGAAAGGGAATACGGGTTGTCGATATCAGCGATCGTTCGAAGCCCCTTGAGCTCGGCAAAGTGAACCTCAACGTGCTTACGCGAGAGCTGCATGCAGTCAATGGAATCCTTTTTGCCGCCGCTTTTACGGCGGGCATAATCGCTGTAGACGTATCAGACCCCCGTGCCCCACGCGTGGCCGCAACATTTCAGACCGTTGATGACGGCAGGGGAGTATTCGCCGATGACCGCTTCGTCTACCTGGCCAGCGGAAGCGGGGGCGTTTATGTATTCAAATACAACAGGTAGAAGAGGAGGGGCTTGAACATAGTGATGAAAAAGAGAGTCACCATCCCTGACAGACTGATCACGGTTACGTTTCTTTTAATTGCATCGACAATCGCAATATGGAGCAACGCCGGCACGCAGGATCTCTTTCTCCCGATGCAGGAACTCGTATCGATCGATGTCGAGATGTCCCATTCACTCTACCATGCGGGCTCCACGGTATCCGTCGCCGTTGTCACTGAAATAAAAGACGGATGGCATATCAACTCGAACAAACCGCTCGACAAATTTCTCATACCGACCGTCCTGGAAATCCGCGCGCCCGTTGGATTAGAGATAATAGATATTCTCTATCCACAACCCGATGTTGAAAAGCTGGAGATCAGTGATGGCGACATGTCACTCTACCACGGACGGGTGGTCTTCGGCGCGCGTTTGCGCGTGAATGAGAATGTCGAGTCCGGTTCATACAAAATAACGGCTGAGCTCACGTATCAAGGCTGCAACAACCTTACCTGCATAGAGCCCCGCAGCGTTGTCGGGGAGGTCTCGCTCAGGGTGGGAACGATCCAGGAGCAGACCGAGGTTCAGAACTTCGAGCTGTTCTCAAAGCCCCCATTCGTCGACCCCCAAGGACACCCCGTCGGAACAGGCGCCGTGCAAGAGACGGAGGGTAAAGTCGGTGGATTGATAGAGAGCCGGGGACTCTTTGTAGCATTTGTGTTCATCTTTATCGGCGGTCTTGCGCTCAATCTCACGCCGTGCATTTATCCGATCATCCCTATCACCGTCAGTTATTTCGGCGGACAGGCAGGCGGAAAAGCCTCCCGAACCTTTTTCCTCTCACTCTTTTATGTTCTCGGAATATCGATAACGTACAGCGTGCTCGGAACGATTGCGGCTCTCACGGGAAGCCTTTTCGGCTCCGCCCTCGAAAATCCCTTCGTGATTGGATTTATCGCCCTCGTGCTCGTTGGACTCGCTACATCGATGTTCGGTCTGTGGGAAATAACCATGCCGACATTTCTCATGCGCCGGACGGGTCAGGCAAAACAGGGCTACCTCGGAGCGATCTTCATGGGACTCACCGTCGGCATAGTCGCCGCGCCGTGCATCGGCCCTTTTGTTCTCGGCCTTCTCACCTACGTCGGCAAACATGGCAATCCCGCACTCGGCTTTTTCATGTTCTTCACACTCGCGTGGGGTATGGGAATCCCCTTCATCGTGCTCGGAACCGTCTCGGGAAGCATCTCGAAACTACCCAGGTCGGGCGACTGGATGATATGGGTGCGAAAAATTTTCGGCTTCATTCTTATCGCGATGGCGGTCTACTTCTCCCGCTATCTCATCGGAGACCGGCTGACATTCTCCGCATACGCGGTGATAGCCCTCGTGGCGGGAATATTCCTCGGGTGGCTCGACAGGACCCCCGCGACAAGCAGGAGCTTCATATTTGTGAGGAGGATCGTCGGCCTTGCCGGCATCGCGGTTGCCGCATTTTTCTTTGTTATTCCCGGTGGACCGTTCAGAGAAGAAATAAAAGAGCCCGGAATAGACTGGATCGATTACAGTAAAGATAATCTCGCTCAAGCCCTCGATGCCGGACATCCGGTCATGATAGATTTCACAGCCGAATGGTGCATCCCCTGCCACGAGCTCGATAACGAGGTTTTCTCCGACCCAGCCGTTATCGAGCTCTCGAACAAGATCGTTCCGCTAAGGGTGGATCTCACGAGGGAGGACGATCGCGAAAAAATGATAAAAAAGAATTTCGCAATAAAGGGGGTTCCGACTATCATCTTCATAGACAGATCTGGCGCGGAATCTCGAGAGCTACGGGTAACCGGCTTCGTAGAGAAGGAAGAAATAGTAAAACGCTTGAAGCGAATTGTTCAGAGCGGCTGATACGCGAGCGCCGAGGAAAGCGCCCGAAAGCATAGCCGAGATCATCAGGCGGGGACTTCTACCCCAGGTGCAGAACCTCGTTGACAATGCCGCCGAGTACCGCCGGAAGCATTTCAAACCGTTCGATGAAACCGACCTGTATCATCCGGTGCTCCGCCCGGGCAAGATCATCTGTCTCGGTCTGAACTACGAAGGACACGCGAGAGAGCAGAAAAAGGATCCTCCCCCGCATCCCATTCTCTTCGCAAAAGCTCCTACCGCACTCACCGGTCCGTTCGACGATATCGTCATACGGCCCGTGGCTAGTGACCCCGGACGAGATCGGCGATCCGCACGCATTATCGATCAAACAGACCCTGAACGGCAACATCATGCAGTCGAGCAACACTTCAGAGATGATATTTTCAGTCTTCGACATCATCTCGTTCATCTCATCGTCCCTCATACTCAAGCCTGGAGATGTGATTGCAACCGGAACGCCGGAGGGTGTCGGTATCTACCGGGATCCTCCCGTGTTTCTGGTGGACGGCGATGTCGTTGAAATAGAGATCGAGCGGTTGGGCATGCTCCGTAACCACGTTCGCAGGTACGAGCAGAAAACTGCAGGAATGTATCCTTCAAAACAGCTTCAATCGAGAATCACGCGCATAAAACGCGAGCGGGTCGGGGGCCGCTAGCCCCAGAGATCGGTGCTGAGATACTTCTCTCCCCTGTCGGGAAGGATCACGACGATGAGTTTCTCTTTATTCTCCTTTCTCCGGGCGATTTCGAGCGCTCCAGCCAACGCCGCTCCCGATGACACACCGGCGAATATCCCCTCCCGCAGAGCCAGGAGCCTCGTCGTTTCTTTCGCCGCCTCGTCGGTGACTGTAATTATCTCGTCGATTATCTCCCTATTGAGCACACCGGGCACAAAACCGGCGCCGATTCCCTGGATCGCGTGAGGCCCCGCGCTGCCGCCGCTGAGGACCGGAGAGTTACTCGGCTCGACGGCAATCATCCGGATGTCCTTTCGTTTCGACTTGAGAAACTCCCCGACGCCGGTAACGGTTCCACCCGTGCCGACGCCGCTTACGACGTAATCAACCTTTCCGTGCGTCGCCTCCCAGATCTCGGGACCCGTAGTCCTGCGGTGCACGTCCGGATTGGCGGGGTTTTCGAATTGCTGGGGCATGTACCAATTCTTGTTTTCAGATACCAGCCGCTCCGCCTCTTCGACCGCGCCGCGCATACCCTTTTCGGCGGGAGTCAAAACGATATCCGCCCCGAGCGAAGAGAGGATTGCTCTTCGTTCTACACTCATCGACTCCGGCATGGTGAGCGTCAATGAATACCCCTTGACGGCGGCTATGAGGGCAAGCCCGATACCGGTGTTCCCGCTCGTCGGTTCGATGATCATACCGCCGGGTTCGAGGAGCCCCTGCGCTTCCGCACGCTTTATCATGGATAAGGAAATCCTGTCTTTAACGCTGGCGCCGGGATTTTGTCCTTCGAGTTTCGCCGCGAGCGCTCCTTCGCAATCTTCCGCCAAGGCACCGAGCGAAACGAGCGGCGTATTTCCAATCAACGAAATCAGATCGTGTGGCATGGCAACTCCTTATTATTCACTTAGATACCCACCGGCAAGGCCGTAGCACTAAAGCTGAAATCAATATTCAAACTTCTTAGAGAGATCCGGGTCGCTGCGGTTTACGAGCCCTCCTTTTCGCGTCCGAAGACGAGCTTCTCCAGGGAGAAAACGCGTTCCTCGAGGCGCTCGATCACCCCCATGAACGGATCGCTGATCCGGTCGTGCCTGAGCGAGATCTCATGACCGTTGATACGCCTCTTCGATATGACCTTCGCCGGCACTCCCACGGCTATACCGCCATCAGGAACATCTCTTACGACTACCGAGCCGGCCCCGATCATCGATCCGGCGCCGACACGCACGGGGCCGAGGATCTTGGCCCCGGCGCCGATGACGACCTCGTCGTCGACGGTCGGGTGTCTCTTGCCCTTGCTCAAACTCACACCACCGAGCGTTACTCCCTGATAGAGCACGACATCGTTGCCGATCTCCGTTGTTTCGCCGATTACGACACCCGAGCCATGATCGACGAAGAAACGGTTCCCGATCACGGCACCCGGATGGATCTCTATTCCCGTCAGCAATCGCGAGACGTGGGATATAAAACGGGCCGGGAACTTGAGGCCGTGCCGCCAGAGATAATGTGCGATCCGGTGAAAGAGCACCGCATGCAGCCCCGGATAGCAAAAAAGCACCTCAAACCAGTTTCGTGCCGCGGGATCACGCTCGAATGCAACCGAGAAATCCTCTTTGACCTTTTTGAATGCACGCTTAGCGTTCATGCTGTTTCACCCCCTTTCTCTCACACTATCGACCATATATACGAAAACGCCACGGGTTCTCATTGGCCTTTAAGAATCCGTGGCGTCTTGCCATATGTGAAGAGAATGAATCAGACGATCAGGGGCCCGGATTTCGACCACGCTATTTCGGCATGGTACAACAACAACTTATATGGCCATTTCGTCTTCTCATTCCGAAGATTATTGTACCGCACATTTCCCTGTTTGTCAATCATAAAGAAAGGAGACGTGTGGGAAGAGGAATAGACAAGGTGACGGCGGGGACGGA
>CBDUQN010000078.1:0-14226 GCA_965369375.1 uncultured bacterium
GGTCGTCGAAACAGCCACATCAGGCCGATAAGCAACCCGCCCAACAAAAAAGCAAGGGCATACCCAAGAACGCCGAGGGGCCGACTGAGATCAAAAGGAACTTTCCAGACGAGAGCCACGATCCCGTACAATCCCAGGCCGACGAATAAACCCGTCACGCTCGCCAATATCCACCAGCCCGATAGCCGGATGTAACGCCGCAGCGCAAGCCATTGAAAAATGCCGGTCACGGCGCCGATGCCGACACCGATCATAACGTTTCCGAGCACAATATACCCCAGGACAAAGCCCGCGAAAAAACCCACGATATAGCCGAGCGCCGTAAGCAGCACCCAGAACAGCAAAAATTCAGTCCCAAGAACGATTCGCTCAGTTTTCGCTATACTCCCTCTCTATAGCAGCCGCCTTATCCATCAGCCACGATCGCCCCCTTTCAAGTGTAACGTCAGTATAGACGCATGGTCACACAGAGTCAATCAAGTGGATCATCTGATTCGATTTTTGTGATCAAAACGGCCGGCCAATAAGCTATTATAAGGAAGATCAAAAGCGGCATATGCAAGGGGGTACGAAATGAAGCGGCGCGATTTTATAAGAACGTCGGTTATCGGCGGGCTGGCAGCGGCGTTCGGCGCGGGGCGAGGATTCGCCTCGGTGCGCGGACCGGCGCACGCTGCGGCTCACGCCACGGAAGACACATCGCCGATGCACGCGGCGGCGGCGCAGAAACAGGAGCGCGCAGAGGCGCCCAAAATCCGCCGGTACCGCATGCTCGGCCGAACGGGATGGAAGATTTCGGATATATCGTCGGGAGATCCGAATGACGAGGGGGTGCTTCGCGCCCTGCTCGATGCGGGCGTGAACTACTTCGACACCGCCGAGACGTATCGAAACGGGCGGGGAGAACGGATGTTCGGCGAGGTTCTCAAAGGCCGCGACCGGAAGTCGGTCTTCATCACGACGAAGCTCGCCCTCGGGGCGAACAGGTCCAAGGAGCATTTCATCAAACGGACACGGAAGTGCCTCGAACGCCTGCGCTGCGACTACGTCGACTGCATGATGATCCATATGCCGCCCAACACGCTTGATCTGCTGACTCCCGGATTCCACGCGGCGATCGCCGAGATGAAACAGGAGGGGCGCGTGCGCTTCTGCGGCGTTTCTCACCACGGATCGTACTACGACGACACGATACGAGAGCCGATGGACAGGGTGCTGCTCACTGCCATCGATGACGGCAGATTCGATCTGATCCTGCCGGCGTATAATTTTCTCAATGAACACGACGGCGATCACATCCTCGCAGAGGCGGCGAAGAAAAATGTCAGCACCATCATTATGAAGTCGAATCCTGTGGGCCACTACTACGATTTCAAGGCCAAGGTCGAATCAATGAAGAAAAAGAGCGGAGCGGATTACGCGTACTACAGCCGCATGGCAGAAAAGGCGGACAAGAAAGCCGCCCTCACAGAGCGGTTTATCGATAAGTACGGTCTCGACAACCACGGCAAGCTCACAGACGCGGCGATCACGTACGTGCTCTCCAACGAGAATGTCGGCACGGTGATTCTCACCTTCCAGACCTACGAGGACGTGGAGCGGTATGTGGGACTCTCCGGCACCGATCTCGGAAGCAGCGACCGGGGGATGCTCGACGACTACCGCGACAGCTTCGGCGACCTCTACTGCCGTCACGCGTGCGGCCGCTGCGAGTCGTCCTGCCCGCACGGGGTGCCGGTCAACACGATCATGCGTTACTATCACTACTTCGACGCGCAGGGGAGGGAGAAGGAGGCGATGGCGAAGTACGCGAAGCTGCCCACCCGAAGGGCGGATAGCTGCCGAGGTTGTGAAGGACTGTGCGAACGCGCATGCCCGTACGGCGTGCCGATCAAGGGGCTCCTCTGCATCGGACACGATACGCTGACACTGGCGCATAGCAACTCGTAATCATTTTCATTTAATAGTGATGCTGTTTGCAATAGAATTTCCGAGCCGTTATTTTTATATAAAGGAGGGTGGATAATCCGAGCCGTTATTTCTTTATAAAGGAGGGTGGCTCATGAATATCGGTCGAGCGATCATTATTGTTGCGCTTCTGATGCTCTTTACCATAGCGGTCGTTGATCATTGCTATGCGGATAAATTCTTTTTGGGCGCCACCGGAGGCATCTCGAGAGTGCAGGGGGAAGGCGCCGACATCTGGAAGGATGAATACGTTATCAGGGCAAATCTCTGTTATCAGATCACACGAAGATTTGTTGCCGGCGTAACCGCAGGGTACAACAATTGGACGCCGACGAACGAGGGTCTCGTGGGCGCCCACTGGGACGTCAGGGAACCGGCAAGAATTTTCGATGTCTATTCATCTCTCAGAGTGTATCTATTTGCGCGTGACGAGTTGCCGGTCGACTTATTCTTTATCGGCGGATTGGGAATCGCCTTCATCTATGACGCCGAAGTCTACACGTATCCAATCATTCCCGATCCTCCGCCGGCCGAGCGCAGAGAGATACTCGGCGACGCTACGGTTGCGGAAGTATTATTTGGCGGCGGACTGAATTTCAAGATAACAGATAGAGTGATAATGGAATTAATGCCGACCTATACAATACTGTTCCACGAAATCGGCAACGAGAAGACGCTCGATTATTATTCTGTTTCCATCGGGCTGTTATTCAGGATCTAGGTCGCCCGATGAGCACAACCGCCCAAGAATAATGCCTGTTATATTGCATTTTACGGATTCCCTCTCGCTTATATAACAATCGCGATGTGCTCTATGGCTACGAATGATTCCCGGTTGTTTCTCGCCGGAATTTGCGACTGCAGTGTATTATGCAATCGCGATATTTTCTCCGGCAGGAAACCGGTTTTTTATGCCCCTGCGAAATCCATTCCATGATCTGCGGAACTCATTATTAGACAACAGGATTCCAATCTGCAGGTCCCACCTATCTGTTCCTTCGTTCTAATCAACTCCTCTAGTGGAATGTAGCTTGCACTCTAGACCCAGTCGACCAAGTGCGAAGTATGAGGAAGGTATTTAAGCGTTTTATTGATGGAAACAAGCGGGTCGCAGGATAGACCCGCTATGGATTAGAAATGCAGTAAGAGAGGGTGAAAGCCGTGCATCAGGTAACAAAGATACTGACTGTTTTCCTTGTCGTCATAGGTATGGGAATGCTCGGTGCCATTGTGACTTCGGCACCATCCCAGGCGCAAACGTATACGAGGTTGCATGTACTGCTTCCAGGGGAGACCGCAGCTCCCGGTACGCCGTCCGGTAAGACCGGCGCTCCGGAAGCGCAAACGGCCGGCGTTCCGTTCACGATAACGGTGCGGGCTTGTGACGATTCCTGGAATACGGTGACATCGATCACGCATATCGTATCTATAACCTCCACAGACGAAAGTGCAACCCTGCCGGCAAACGCGCAGCTCGTTGGCGGTGAGGTCGAGTTGACGATCACCTTGAACGCCGGCGGTTCGTTCACGATCTCCGCGCATGACGAGACCGACCCAACGGTCCCGGAAGCGGCGTCATCCTTTGTCACTACCATGGTCCTGCAGGGTTTTCTGTTCAACGATATCAGCCAGAAGCACCGCTACGCGGGTGTTCCCGCCGGCTACACGCTGGCAGCGGTCGATCCCACCGGGGTCGTAGTCTCGGGATTCACGGGGTCCGTCCGATTGCGGCAGATCACCAGCTACGGTGAGGGCCATATCTCGCCGGATGTAGTCACGTTGACCGATGGGACGTGGGCGGGCGACCTTACGATGTACCGCGCCGACGAGAGCAGCATCAATCGTGGAAACGTCAATATATACGCGTACCTGGAATCAAATCCTGCGAAGAACGGAACCAGCGATCCGTTCATTGTGCATCCCGGCTCGTTTGCACGCGTGCAGATCACGGTCCCCGGGCAAAGCCCCCTGCCGGGGAGTGCGAGTGGTGTCACGGGCACGCCCGCGACACAGGCGGCCGGGCAGAGCTTTAGCGTCGCTGTATACGCAACCGATGATTACTGGAATCCGGTTCCGAGCGTCGATGTCGTCCGCATCACCTCGAGCGATGCCGGCGCCAGCACACCGGTGACCGGCGCGATGACAGACGGCTACCGACAGTTCTCGGTTACCCTTGCAACTGTCGGTGCGCAGACACTCACCGTCACCGACCAGACGAACGGTTCCATTCAAGGGATGACGAGCGATCCGATATCGGTCATTCCGAGTGCACCCGATCATTTCGAAATCGATGCCATAGCATCACCACTCGTAGCGGGACAAGCGGTATCGGTGACCATCCGCGCCACCGACGTGGGCGGAAACACGATTCCCGATTACCATGGTGACGGGATTCTCACCGCGAACACCGGAGCAGGCAGCATATCCCCGGAGGCGATAACGTTCACCAACGGGGTGTGGACCGGTTCCATGGTGTTCAGGGGCGCAGGCGCAGCTGTCTCCTTTACCTGCTCGGATTATTCGACGCCGCCGCACATCGGTACCAGTAACAGTTTTCAGGTTCTGCCGGGACCGTTCACCGGCACGCAGGTACTCCTGCCCGGACAGGTGCCGCAGGGCGGAACCGAATCCGGGTACAGTGGAGAGCCGACGAGTCAGAATGCAGGGACGAGCTTCAACGTGACCGTACGTGCCGTTGATGCATTCTGGAACAGGGTGCCGGACATCAATGACCGGATCGCGCTGAGCTCGACAGACGCGTTCGCCGGTATGCCGGCGGAGACGATCCTCGTCAACGGAGAGATCTCATTCCCGGCAACCCTTTACGCCCGCGGATTCCAGACCATAACCGCCGCGGATATCGATTCCACCGGCAAGGATGCTCATACTTCGAGACCCATAGAGATACTCCCTGGCCCGTACGCGCGGATTCTCATCCTCGCACCAGGCGAAGAGCTCGCGCCGGGCACGGAGACGGGGCGCACCGGAGCGCCTACCGACCAGTCTATCAATTTCGCGTTTACCGTGACGGTATACGCGACCGACGCCTGGTGGAACCCAGTGACCGGTGTGAGCGACGTTATCCGGATAACTTCCAGCGATCCGATGGCGGAGCTGCCGCCCGACTCGCCGCTCACGGACGGCCGCACCGATCTGAGCGTGCGTCTCGCAACCGGAGGGTACCAGCAGATAACCGCTGCAAATATAACGCAGCCGACGATGGAGACGAGTACCACCCAGGTCCGGGCCATCTCGAGCGGATTCCACCTCGAAGCAGAGGTAACCCCGACCACGGTAATGGCCGGAGAGCCGTTCACGCTCACGGTCAAGGTAACGAACGATGCGGGGAGCGTGATCCAGGAGATAAACTCATTTGTAGAAATAGAGGTGCAGAACGCATCGACACAGGAACCGGGCCGGGGCAGCCTGCTCGTGACCCAGTTTCAGCTGCTGCAGGGGCAGCGCTCTATCACCGAGACCTATACATACGCGGAGTCGATAATTCTAATCGCAACGGATGATGCCGGCAATGATCCCGCCGCCTCCGAAGTTATCATAGTGAATCCGGGACAGCCGTCGCAGATCCTGCTCTCGAGCAATCCTTCGTGGGTGGGCGGAAACAAGCATGCAACGGTGTACGCCCGTGTCGTCGACGAGTACGAAAACGGCGTTCCGGATCAGCCCGCTGCATTCGAGCTCGTCAGCGGCGCCGGTACCCTCACGGCTATCGATACTGTTACGAGTGCCGACGGTGTTGCGAGAGCCGACTTTCTGAGCTCACGCACACCGGGGATCAGCCGGGTGCGGGCGAATTCCTACGGCATTGTCGCAGAGATCGATATCGAGACGGCGCTCGTCAATCCGAACGCCGCATCGGGGAGCATTACAAACTATCCGAATCCATTCCACCCGGATGAAATATCGACAACAATTGCGTACAAGCTTGCAGATGACGCGAGAGTCACCTTACGCATCTACACGTTGAGTGGAGTTCTCGTGCTCATCAAGGAGTTCTCGCGCGGTGCGCAGGGCGGCGTTTCGGGATTGAACGAGATCGAATGGAACGGGCAGAACGGCAATGGACAGCCCGTTTCCAGCGGAGGGTATATCGTCGTCGTTGAAGCAGAAGGACACGGAGAAACACTACACGTCATGCGCCGCAGGGTAGCGGTGGTGCGATGAACAGGAGGATCCATGAACCTCATCCGAAAAAATAAGATCTGGACTCATATAGCGGTCCTTGTGCTCGGAACCGGCATGCTTACGGCTTGCGCAACAAGTGCACATGCCGAAGACCAGAACGGGGGGGCACCGGGAGATTGGCTCTCCAGCTACGCGGGAGCCCGGATGACGGGTCTCGGAGGTGCCTTCGTCGCCGTCGCCGACGAGCCCCTCGGCGTGATCTGGAATCCCGCATGTCTGACGCAGGTATTCCAGTACACGATCCACTTCGAAACGGCCCGGTATTTCGAGGATACATCGATCAACGGATTGAGCTTTGCCACTCCGGAGCGAAGGGTGATGCCGGGCTTCGGGCTTACCGTGTTGTCGATGCGTTCGGGCGAATTCGAACGAACGAATGAGCTGAATGATGTCATAGGCACGTTCAGTGAAGGGGAGATGGCATTCCTGCTGTCCGCCTCGAAAAGCCTCTCGCGTCGTCTCGCGCTCGGAGCCAATCTGAAGATCACCCGCCAGAGCATCGACGAATTCGATGCGTCCGGTGTCGGCGCAGACTTCGGTCTTCTCCTCAAAGTCGTGCCGTCTGTTACGGTCGGCGCCTCGCTGCTCAACGTCGGCGGCCCGAGTCTCACCTTGCGGGAGACCGAGGAGACCTATCCGGCGGAGTTTCGCGGAGGGATCGCGTTTCACTTTCTCGCCGGCCGGGCACTGGTTACGGCGGATGTCAATTACAACGCAGACACCGGAACGAGGCTGCACGCGGGCAGCGAATTCTGGATTCATCCTGCCATGGCTTTGCGGCTGGGCTACTCCGATCAGAATGTCGCCGGAGGCGTTAGTATCAATTTCGCACAGGGGATCCGCCTCGATTACGGGATGATGGACCAGTTCCTCGGTGTGATTCACCGTGTCGGGATCTCGTATCGGTTCGGCGGGTTCTACGCCGATTCCGAGGCCGTTCCTCCGGCGTTTTCTCCGCTGGGAACCGTCTCAGTCACCAAGTTCCATCTCGAAGCGAAAACCAAGGCCGAGGCGATCAGCTGGAGCCTCGATATCGTCGACAAATCCAATCGGGTCGTCCGCAAGTTCAGCGGGAAGGGACTGCCTCCGGCACACGTGATGTGGGACGGCAAAGACGAGACCGGGCTTCCCCTGGCGGACGGCATGTACAAATACAAGCTCGTTGTCATCGACGCCGAAGGCCGGGAAACCGTGGGCCGTGAACGCTCGGTAGAGATCACGACGTCAGGGCCGCAGGGTGACGTGCCGATTATCATCAGCGATGGCAAATAAAGCAGACCGTTAAGGAGTGGTTTGAATGTATCGCCCGAATAGAAACTATCTGATGTTCTTGCTAATGCTTTTAGTCTCGGGTGTCTTCCTCTCCGCACCGGCCGGTCTGGCGGAGCCGAAAGATGCACAGGAGGAAAGCCCGAAAAGCACGGGTCCGGCGACGTTGACCGAGATCGGGATGTCGCTCGAACGGATGCGGCTCCTCAGAGCCGAGGACCAGCGAACCGCCGTCCGGGATGCGGCCCGGCTTATCAATGAATTTCTGCAATCGGACGTGCCGAAGGAAAAACGCTCCGCAGCACATTTCCTCTCGGGCGATATCCATTTTGCTCTCGGGGATTACGAGCGGGCGGCGGAAGAGTTCAAGAACGCCGGCAAGAAAAACAAGGAGAAGCGATACAGCGATGATGCCGCTGCGGCGTATATCATGACGCTGGAAGCCGCCGGGCGGGACGAGGAAGCCGCACGTGAGTGGATCAAGTGGGAGAAAAAATTCAACGACAGCCCGCTGAAATCGGAGGTCCTCGTGGCCCGCGCATGGAACGCGCTCCGGCGCGGTGCGACGGCCGAAGCCGTAAGGACCCTCGATGAGCTGACAGCACGGTATCCCTGGATGGAACACGACCATCGCGTCGCACTCGCTCGAGCCGTCATGGCGTACCTCGAAGAGCGCTACGCTGATGTTGCAACCGCGCTCGACGGGGCGAAAGAGGGAGCGCCGGCGATATACCTCCGCGCGCTCACATTCGAAAAGCAGGGAGCGATGCTCAAGGCGGCCGCCCAGTACCGGGAGATCGTCGAACGCTACCCGCACTCGACGCTGCGCGATCCGGCGATGCTCGCCAAAGCCAACATCTTCCTGGCCAGCGGCGCGTACAAGAGCGCAGCCGAGGAAATGGCGAAGGTGGTCGAAGGCACATCGCGCGAGGACATTCGCGCGGAAGCGCTGCTGCGGCAGGCGATGTCGGTCTACCTCGACGGAGAGGTGAACGAAGGAACAGAACTGCTCCGCCTGGTCGTTGCACGCTACGGTGGATCGGATGTCGCCTCGAGAGCTCAGTTGCTCCTCGGCGAGGCCCTCTTCAGCCAGAAGATGTACGATGAGGCGATCATCGCGTTCAACCAAGTGCTCGCACTCTACTTCGAGCATTCGCTCGCCGCGCGTGCCCAATACCGGATCGGCAGGAGTCTCGATGCAATCGGGCGCGGAGAAGATGCGACCAGCACGTACCAGGCGGTCGTAGCCGGGTACCCCATGTCGCCTGAATCTCCGGCCGCGGCGTACCTGGCGGGTGTCGGGCTCGTCGGGCAGCGACGGCCCCAGGCGGCGATCCCGTACTTCCAGCTCGTGCTGGACCGCTACGCGAGCAATGACAGCACCGGGATGCTCGTATTCGCCTCGGACGATCACCGGGAGCTCGTGGAGGCCTCGCTCTGTTTCCTCGAGTATTCCTATCACCTGGTGGGGAATCTGGGGCAGCTCTCCGGCGTGCCGCACCTCATGCTCAAGAAGATGCCGCCGAGCAAATCACCGTGGCGGGCGTATGCCCTCCTGATCGACGCCGACGCGCTCGCGGCGCAGGCCCGGTACCCCGAGGCGGAAGAAATGCTGAAGCAGCTCATTGCTGAATTCCCCGAGCACTCGATCGCGGTCCCGGCAAACCGCCTCCTCGCATGGACGTACGCACAACAGGGACATGACGATATCGCGATCGAGACCGAGGAGAAGATGCTGGCGCGGTATGCCGCATACGAGGATGAGGAAAATCTGAGTTCGGCATACCTCAACAAGGCGAACATTCTATTCAACAGGAAGTCGTACGAGGAAGCCGCCGCATCTTACGACGAATTCCTGCGCCGGTTCCCCGATCATCAGAAACGCCTGCAGGCACTCTACCAGGCGGGACTCTGCTACCAGTTGCTCGACCAGAACGGCGACGCGGTCGACCGGTGGGAAGCAATCATAGCCGCCGACTCGACGGCGGAGATGTCGCAACGGGCGCTGGTGCGGGCAGGCGATCTCTACTTCCGCGCCGATTACTACGATGACGCCAAGCGATGCTACCAAACACTCCTCGAGCGCTTCGCCGCGAGCCGCACTACGGCCCTGTGGATGCTCCGCATCGCGCAGTGTGAGTACAACGCCGGCAACGACGAGGAAGCGCTCAAGCGCTACAGCGATGTCCTCACACGCCTGCCGGGCTCGCCCTATGCAGTAGAGGCGGAACGCGGCATTGAGCTGACTCTCTACCGCCTCGGGCAGCTCGATGACGGCGGTGAGGTGCTTGCACGTCTCGTCGAGCAATATCCAAATAGTTCATTCGCCGCAGATGCACAGTTCGAGATCGCCATGCGCAGATATCAGGCCGAAAAATTCACCGAGGCCGCCGAGGAATTCCGGCGTGTCGTGAGCCAGTTCCCGGGATACTCGGCTGCAGACCGGGCCCACTATCTCATGGCCGATGCATACCGGCAGGCCGGCATGTCCCGGGATGCCCGGCTTTCCTACGAGCAGTTCCTCAACTTTTTCCCGGAAAGTGAATTTCGCGCGATGGTGCACTTCCACCTGGGATCGCTCCGTTTCGATGAAGGTGATTACCTGCGTGCGGGGATCGATTTTACGAGTGTGCTCGACACAGAGGCCCCGAAGGACATCTCTGCGGCCTCGTTGTTCAACCTCGCGCTCTGCAAGCGGGTTCTCGGCGAGTCCGAGGAGGCGCGCGCGACGCTCGAGCAGTACCGGAAGCAGTACACGGCAAATGATGAACGCGCCGTCGATATTGCATACCATATGGGTGACATACACGAGAAGGCCGGCCGCAGCGAGCAGGCCATCGAGGAATACAAACGATCAATCAATGCGAGGCCGTCCGTGAGCCTCTACATCGAGCTCTGGTACCGTATCGGTGTGTGCAGGGAGCAACTCGGAACCACGGACCGCGCGATAGGTGCGTACCGGAAGGCTATGGCGGTGGATGACAAGGATAACGCATTTCGCCTCCTCGCGATCGCGCGCTGCGCCGGCCTCTACGAGGACAAGGAAGATTACAGCAATGCGCTCGCGGCATACCGCGATCTGATCAAGAATTCGACAGACGAGGAGCTCGTTCTCGCAGCTAGGGAGCGGGCCTCCCAGCTCGAGGCGATTTTGAAATAAGTGCACGAACAATGAGCAAGGAGGAGTTTGGAAATGATATCGAACTTCAACTGGACGGAGACAATCGGAAGCAGCCCTATCATGTGGGTGCTGATCGGACTCAGCGTGTTCACGCTGGCCATCGCCATCGAGCGGCTGCATTACTACAGAAAGCGCCAGGGCAAACCGGACCAGGTGCTGGAGCAGGCGATCGCAAAGCTCCGCAGCGGAAAGAAGGGGGAAGCCGCCCAGATCTGCAGGGCCTGTCCTCATCCTATGGGACAGGTGGCCGTCGAGGTGCTGGAGAGCCCATCTCTCGATGGAGAGCGCGCGGAGGAACGGCTCCAGATAGCGCTGAGTCAGCAGAAGCTGCTGCTGGAGAGCAACCTCAGCACCCTCGGAACGATGGCAGCAGTGGCGCCCCTCGTCGGTCTGCTCGGGACGGTCTGGGGGATCATGCGGGCCTTCAACGATATGTCGGCAACGGGAACGGCCGCTCCGTCGGTGGTCGCCGCGGGTGTCTCCGAAGCGCTTGTCACTACGGCCGCCGGTCTCATTATCGCAGTGCCGGCGTTGATGCTCTTTAATCATCTCAGCCGGCGAATGGGCGTCATGCTCACCGTGGCCGAAAACCATTCGCGAAACCTGCGTCTCGCCCTTGTTGAGGACACGAGCCATCAGACGAACGACGGCACGTCCGACAGGAGTCGGCCGGAACACGAACCGACCGTTGCCGAAAAAGAAATGGAAAAGCTCGAACCGATTCTCATGGATTGAGGTATACGGTATGTTCTATAAATTGCTGAAAAAGAAGATACAGGGAAGCTACGACATCAACATGACGCCGCTGATCGATGTTTCTCTCGTGCTCGTAGTGATCCTCCTCCTCCTGACACCGCTGGCCTTCGAATCGAGCATTACGGTTCGCAAAGCCGCTTCCAGCGCAAAGAAGTCGGTAAAGCCCGAGAAAGAGGAGCGTGTCGAGCTTCGTATCGTCTCGGAAGACAGTGTGATTGTCAACCGCACCCTGGTTGCGCGCTCCGAGCTTTCGGAAGTGCTGGGCCCCATCCTGGAGGACAAAATGCAGCGCCGCGTCGTGATTGACTGTGCAGATCATGTTTCCCACGGCGCGTTCGTCAACGTCCTCGACCAGGCGAAGCTCAGCGGAGCGGCGGAGATCGCCGTATTGGGGAGGTAACATGAAGCGGATTATCGATAATCAGGTCTCGAGAAACGCGAAAATCAACGTGACGCCGATCATAGATGTCGCGCTGGTTCTCGTGATCATACTGCTCATCACCGCACCGATGCTCTCGGTGGCCGATATCGAAGTCAATCTTCCCGAGGCGCAAACGAGAGGGGCAGAGGATGAGGCGCGCATCAGCATCACGTTGAGCAAAGATGGGGAATTGGCGATCAACGAAGACATGATCAGACCGGAAAAATTCTGCATGGTGCTTCAGGCAATCCTTTCAAAGTCAAATAATGACAACACGCTGGTCGTTCTGCGTGCCGACCAGGAAGTGCCGTATGAGCTGATACGTTTCATCCTTGGTAAGGCACGCACAGCCGGGGCCAAGCGTCTTGCTATAGCGACAAACCAGAGAGATAAGGGGGGCTCATGAATGCGTATGCCTTGAGTATCGAACTGGCAGCGACTGAGTCCCGGACACGGAAAGTGGTGGGAATCAGCATCGTAATACATGTGCTGATAGTGATGTGGTTCATATTGTACCGGACTATTGCGCCACCACCGCCGGCGCTCACGGAGATCATCTGGATCGATCCGATCACCGTCCAGCCGCCGGCCGTCAAGATGACAACGGAGAAGCCGCAGCCGAAGGTCGAGAAACGTGCGCCGTCACCAAAACAGGAACCCGAGCACTTCGTGCGGAAAACGGAGATGAACCAATTCGCCCCGCAGCCGCAGACTGATCATGCGGTTCAAGACAAGCTTCGCAGGAAACTCGACGCGCTGGAGCAAAAGGTGACGCAACCATCGCGGATAGCCGATCTCGTGACGATAAAAACCATGGGGCAACCTTCTCTGGCGAGCCTTCCGAACGAAGAAGAGAAGAATAGGGAAACAATCAAGCTTTCCCGACAGGAGAATACCAAGCAGCGCGCGATCCAGCTTACCAGATCAGAAACGAACAGGAAGACGCCGAACATGAGATTGAGCACGGTGGCGGAGAAGAAAGTCACGCCTGCAAAAATAGAAAAAGCGGATAAAGCCACAACGCAGCGCATTATCGACGGCGTACGATTGGTCGGACCAGTCGCCGACCGGCAGCTGATATCGCACCGGCTGCCCGGCTACCCTGAATGGGCGAAGCGTGAGGGTGTGGAAGCAACGGTGAAACTCTACTTCATCGTGCTTCCAAACGGGCGGGTCAAGGAAAATATCATGATCCAGAAGACATCGGGTTTCCAGGATTTCGATCGAAACGCAATCGAGGCGCTCCTTATCTGGCGGTTCGAACCGCTGAGAGGCGGAAAGACCGGCGAACAGTGGGGCTCGATAACGTTCAATTTCCAGCTTCGATAAGAAGAGCGCCGCTGCATAACAGACGGAGATAAAATCATGAGTATCGCTGCAAATCGATTCAAGATGACCGTGTTCCTGTTTGTGCTCGTCTTTGCGATGTTACCCGGCGGACCAGCGTTCACGCAGGAAGCGCCCCCCGACAGCGGAATGGCGCTCAAGGGCGGCGAGGAAGGCACCGTACTGAGGAATCTCACAATCGAGGGCGAAGATCGAGTGCGTATCGAGTTCGACCGGCCGACTCTCGCGCTCGACCTCGATCCAAACGAGGCGCCGGGCCTCGACTGGGATAACACGTGGGATATACTCGGTCGCTGCGAAATCGATTTTATATCGCCGCTCATAGCGCTTTCGGCTTCAGAAAAGTCACCTTACCTGCCGCGCCCGTGGTTCGAAGAGTTCTCATCGGGAGACATAGTCCGATTCCGGCCGCAGCTGAAGAATGTCGACCGGTGGAAGATGACCATAGCCGACTCACGCAGCCAAACCGTTGCGGTCTTCGAAGGAAAGGGGAATCCGCCGAAAGAGCTCGGGTGGGACGGCCGCTCCGTGGAAGGGAAACCGATGCCGCCAGGACTCACCTACTCGTACGTGCTGGAAGCATACGACCGGGCGGGAAACAAACGCAACTTCATGGGCAAAGGGTTTACCCTACCCCCCTACAAGATCGAATCCGAGGAACAGCTCATTCTCGTGTTCTCCGGCAGTGAGCTCGGCTTCAAGCCCGCTCACATGGATACAGGGAAAAAGGTGCCGCCGGCCATTATTCTCGATGCCGCGAGCAACCTCAACCAGCTCCCTCCCGATAGAACGATACGCATCGAGGCGACTGCACGAACGTACAGTAACGCCAACATGCTCGCCCAGGCGGTGGCGCTGGCTATCGAGCCGCTCCTGCTGGGCGACCCGAGTCTCATCCAGCAGGTCACGGCAGTTCAGGAGGATGCGCCCGCCGAGGGAACGGTCACGATCATTGTCTCTCGCTGAGAGCGCGACTGCCCGCCGAGGGAACGGTCACGATCATTGTCTCTCGCTGAGAGCGCGACTGCCCGCCGAGGGAACGGTCACGATCATTGTCTCTCGCTGAGAGCGCGACTGCCCG
>CBDUQN010000079.1:0-14150 GCA_965369375.1 uncultured bacterium
ACTAGAAGACGCGCACCGGGAACGCGGCGTGCATGTTGTCACGTGGAACGGCACGGACGATCGCGGCAGGGCGGTTGCGAGCGGAATCTATTTCTATCGTCTCTCAACCGCATCGTACACAGAGACAAGGAAGATGGTTCTCATTAGATAGAAATCCGGCTTTTCTAATCATGAGAAACCTCTCTGTTTGATTTGCATCCGATCGGCGTTGCTCTATTCTTTTTTCTGTCCATTGTCGGGCAATCCGAGGCATTCTTTCGCATACCGGCACCACTCCGCACAGCCGAGGTTCATCTTCGGATTGGTTACAACACGCCTGCAGCTGCCGCATTCACGCTTTGGATCATCCTTGAAGAATTCAACGGGCTCGCCGCACCCGGGACACGCTATTTCGAATATGTCCTCGGGCTTCCAGAATCTCTTGTCCTGACCAGGGCAGGTAACCATTATCGTGCCTCTTTCGCTCGGTAGCTCTCGACCAGATCATCGAGCGAGACATCAGACAGAAACGCTTCCATGCGTTCCTGCAGTTCGTTCAATTTATCCGTAACGGGACACGTGATTTTGCGCTCGCAGTCTTGCTCGTTATTCAGACATCTGTTCAGGGCCAACGGTCCTTGAATCGTTTCAATGATCTCGAGCAGGGTGATCGTCGAAATATCCTCCCTGAGCTCATACCCGCCGGCGGGCCCCCTGCGGCTTCTGATCAATTTTGCGTTATGCAGCTTTTGCAACAGCTTGCAGGCAAGCTGGTAGGAGATGCCTTCTACTTTCGCCAGTTCATTCGCCGATACCGGTCCATTCCGCCGGTTGTGGCCCAGATTGATCATTGCGCGAACCGCATAATCGGTATTTCGCCTCAGGATTTCCATACTTGCCGAACCCCCGGATATTAGTATCCTATATAGGACTAATATAGTCCTGTTTGCCCGTTCTGTCAATCCCCCCAGGATGTGAAAATTGAATAACCTGTGTGATTCAACCGTCTCGCCCTTCAACCGGCGCGATCAGATCCTCCTAGGGAAGCGGATGTCTTTCAGGCGGATCGCCGAGCAGTTCATCCATGAGATGGGAATGCATGAGCAGCCGGCTTCCCCGGTTCGCATGCAGGCTCCGTACATGTTCGCCCGTGAGTTTCTGCCATTCGACCTGCCGGACGAATGGATCGGAGAGATCGAGCTGCCTCTTTCCTTTGCTGTCGATGATCGAGTCCCAGGTGCAGTGATAGCCGGGATGGTTCGCATGCATCCGGACCATTTTCCCTCTGAGGCAGGCCCGCGTGCTTTTCGGGGGATAGACGATTGCGCGATCGATCTTCCCCACGCCCGGAGCCCGGTGATCGAGCACGCCGGCGCGGTCGAGACTGTTGAACAGTCCCGCGCCGCCGAGCTGCCCGAATCGTATCTCGAGCTCGAAGAGTTCCTTCATGAGATCGACGAACGGTCTGAAGTTGTCCCAGCTGAGCGAATGCCTCGCGAGATAGGGAGTGAGTTGATCGATCGTTCGCGGAATGGGGCTCGGCTTCTTCTCTTTGTCGAGCACGAGCTCCACCGTTGCCTTTCCCTTGTGTTCCGACAGTCTGAGGTCGGCCCGAATCTTCTTGATGATGTGGTTCCAGGCGGGAAAATCGCTCCAGTTGATGCCCTTCTTCGCCGCATAATTCCGGTAGATGGGGTATTTGATCGCCCAGTCGAGGCTTTTGCAGAGGCTTTCGGGCTTCTGCTCGAGCCGATCGAGGATGCGGCGCCACTCGGTGCAGACCTTTTTCGCCCAGGAAGGCAAATCCTTCAGGTGTTTTTCCGCTTCGTGAAGGTAGTGGCGCTGGATATCGAGCGCGCTCAGGTCCCGTCCGTCGGACATCCTGACGATGGTCTTGCAGGAAGGGTCCGAGACGATCGAATGAAGCGCTTGGATCGGCGAACGCATTTTCACCCCCGCACCGGGACCGATACCCCTGTCGATCATGGCGATGACGAGCGCCGTCGTGCCGATGCGGAGCCACAGGGAGGTCTCGGAGCAGAGACTCTCGCCGCAGATGAGGTGGAGACGGTTCGTTCCTGTCTTGGTGAGCGGTTCGTTTTTCGTGTGAAAGATGGCGCGCTCGACCGTCGAATCGCCTGAAACGACCGATTCGAGGTGCCATGCCCTCGGGGAGAGGGTAAACTCCAGTCCCTCCGAAAAGGGATTGAATCCTCCCGCCCCCGTATAGATGACCCGCGACACGAGATGGGGGACGAGTTGCTCGGGGAACGTATTGATGGGCGAAGAAACGAGGTACGACTCATGGCTGCCCCATGACGTATGAGCCCCGCTGTAATCGATGTTCAATTTGTAGATCATCATGCGGTTCTTGTTTTTTCCCGCCGACAGATGTCCCACGAGATCGGCCAGGATCCGCTCGCCGGCCTGGAAGTATCGAACGACGTCAGCGGGGTTCGTGCATTCGGGAGTGCTCAGCTCCGGATGGGATCCCGCATCGGCGTAGATGCGGGATCCGTTCTCGATGAAGAAATCCAATCCGTTCCAGCCCGGCAGGTGGGTGACTCTCTGTTTTACGAGAGCGAGGAGTTCGCCGAGAAGAATATCCTTTCTCCCCTCTCCACAGAGGGCGTACTCCGTCTCGAGACCGAACAATAGTTTCCCGGACATCTTATTCGCCGCCTTCCTGCCGCGCCTGTCTGTTGAATTCGTCACTGTTGGTGGACATGAGCCTCGATATCTCGTCATCAGCCGCGCTGAAGAGCTCGCCTGCATCGCCGAGCAGCGAATCGAGCTGACTCTGATTTCCGCCGCCACCTCCGCCACCGGGATTGGTGGCGGCACCTCTCTCATTGTCCTCACGCATTCTCTCACGAGTACTCATGGCTGTTCGCCTCCTTTTTGTCTAGGTGCATACGCGGATACTTCTCCAGTGCATCGAGCGTATCGTCCAGTGAATCGGTGTACTGAAAGATCGGCTCGGTCGACAACCGGCCGAACGCGAGCGGATTGTCGAGTTCGAACTTCCTGTGTATGGAGCCCGAGGTGCGGGTCCCCGGCCTGAATCGTATACGGTCCCAATCGATGCTCTCCACGCGATCCCGTCCCGCGCGCCTGAGCAGCATCGCGCGCGTCCACGCGCGCGTATCCTCCGGCGGATTTGCGGTGAAGTGGGTGATTTCATCGTGGCTCACGAGGCGTTCGATCAGGCGCTTTCTGTCGTAAATCCAGAAGAGACCCTCGCTCGGATCGAGACTCGAATAGACGTGATCGAGCCGTTTGATAGCCGGGTGCTTCCAGTGAAGATGCGGATAGTTCTCGAGCGTCTGCTTGAGTATCAAGAGCTTGAGCGCCCAGTCCAGACGCCGCGCGAGTGACGGGAGGTCTCCGCTCTCGAGCGTGGAGAGGGTATCCGCCCAGAGATCGATGATCTCGCCGGCCCGTGGCACTATCCCGTCACAGCCTCCCCGAGCGGCGAATTTCGCGGCCTCCTCGAGAAAGCGGCGTTGCAGCTCGATGGCGGTCACCCGCTTGCCGAGAAAGGTACGGGCGGCCGCGCGGAACGAGAGATCATGGCTCCAATTGACAACGGCCTTCACAGGATCTTCGAGGATCAGATGGGGATTGACGAATCCCGCCTCTATCATGGCCAGCACGATCTGCATAACGCCGACTTTGAGCAGCGTCGCGACATGGCAGAGCGTACTGTCGTAGAAGATCACATGAAGACGGGCCATCCCCGCCCACGCGGATTCTTCGGAATGGCGAAGGAGCGAGAGCGATCCGCAGTGGGCCTCATCACGGCTGTTGACGATGGGACGCGCGTACGTTGTTTGCGGGCCGGTCAGCTGTTCGAAAAAATCGGCCCGCTGGGACAATTGAAAATCAATGTCCGGCGTGCCGTTCTCGCTTCCGACTTTGCCCTGTCCGGTGAATATGATGCTCGAGACCTGGTAGGCGGCGAGAAAGAGGAGGTAGTGCATCTTGCGCTCGAATATGTTCGCCCGGCATCTCTCCGTGAGAAGGAAGTTCAGGTGACTTCCATACGAGTTACCGTTCCCGTCGCTGTTGTTGAGCAGGACAACGATCTTGCGCCCTTCGGGCTGTTTTTGGTTGGCCTCATCGAGCGCGCGGCGAAGGATGCGGAGCATTGCATGCCAGCATGCGACATGGTCATAGGCGCTTCGAACTTCCGGCAGGCACAGCTCGATGTGGTCGAGATCGATGTAGATGCAGCCGCCGTTCTCGGGAAGATATATCCGGTGGTGGTCGCGTGGATCTATGACCTTCACCGTTGTGACACCCTCTTTATCCTCTTCGGATTGCTCCTCGGAACCGCTTTCGGTGTCTTCGCCGGCATCCTCGTACGAATCACGAGGCGGGTACCAGAGCATGTGGGGCCATTTGCTCCCGAGTGAGCTGGATTCACAGCCGCAGATCGTGTGCTTCGTATCCCTGTGGATTGTATCGCCGGGGATCCCCCTGATTTCCGCCAGCAGCGCCCGGGAAGCATCCTTGCCGGTTCCGTCCCGCAGATACAGCCCCTCGATGAAATTGCCGACCTCTCCGTCGTACCCGATCACCTTTGGAACGAGCAGCGCGGCGCCGGCCCGGTTGCCGCCGGAATGATTTTGATCGTTTCTCTCAGCTTTTGTATCGAGTTTTTTCTTTTTCCCCATTACCTGATCTGATCCTTTCTTCGCTCTCATGCGACCTGGATATACCGATGTGTGCGGATGCGTCTGCGCCGCACCGGCTCGATCCTGACAATATCATTATCCTGCGGCAGGTTATTCAGGTGACGGCGGCAGTTCGCCGTTGTGAGCATGCTCGCCATTTTTTCGATCTCCCGTTCGACAACGGTGAGAACGTCGTCGATTTGTATGCCCTTGTCACCGGTTTCGATTTCCCGCATACAGGCGAGCCGTGCGCATTCGCGCACGAGACCGGCAATGGTGGCTCCGTTGACGAGCTCACTCGCTTTTACCGTTCTCGACGTCGCGTCTCTGAAATAGAGTGTCGCGATGTCGCTCATGCCGTTGGCTGAGTAGAGTTTCGAGAGCGCCGCATCGATGATCTCTTCGCGCGAAGCGGCGTTCTTTCGGCGGTTGCGTCCATACACCATCTTCGGAGTGAAATATTTCGAGAGAATCCCCCTCGCCGCCTCCCTGTTAGGGCGGGGCACCTCGATCTTCTTGTCGCCGAATCGCCCCGAGCGGCTCATGGCCGGATCGATGATATCGAGCCTGTTGGTCGACGCGACGACGAGGATGTTGCCGCGGTCCTCGAGACCGTCGAGCTCGGCGGCGAGGGAGGTGAGCACGCGGTCGTCGACACCATTGAGACTCAAGCCGCGCGTGTGCGCTATGGAGTCGACCTCGTCGAAGTAGATAACCACGGGCAGCGACGGCTGTAGCTCCGCCGCCTCGCGGGCTGCACGAAAGATTTCGCGAATTCTCGACTCCGTCTGCCCATACCACATCGAGCCGAGCGAGCCGGGTTTGATATTGATGAAGAGAGCCTTTCCTTCGGTTGCCAGCGTGTTGAGCCAATTGACGAGCGCTTTGACGAGCATCGTCTTGCCCGTGCCCGGTGGTCCCCACAGGAGAAGGCAGCGCAGAGGCTTGACGTTGTACCTGTCGGCGATCATTGCATATTTGAAATGCAGCAAGATCTCCGCTTTGATCTCTTCGATCGTCTCATCGAGACCGCCGATGTCATTGAAACTCACCCGGGGCGGTGTCTCGAGGAAGTAGTGATCGCTGCAGCGTTCGATCTTTTCAAACGCGATCCACGCATTCGGATTCCACCGGACGATGTCTCCCTTTTTGAGCTCGGTACGGCGAAGGCGGTCGCTCGTGTTGACGATGATCTCTTCCTCGCGCCTCAGCAGGATGAGACGTCCGTCGGTGGCGTATCGTTCGAAAACGGCGGTTTCTCCGCAGTCGAACTGTTTGCATGTTACGGTGTCGACGAGAACGTTGAGGTCGTTGCCGCCGAGCAGCACCTGATCGCCCGTCTGCAGGGAGTTGCCGTTGACCTCGCCCGCTATGTTGACGAAGCGCAACGTATTGTTGTAGCTCACCAGCGCGCTCGACGATCCTTGAATCGGCCTCATGTCGATGAAGGTCGCAGGGACGAGAGGAGGCGCCGTCAGATTCTTGTGTTCCTGCTCGAGCGCCGTGAGCGTATCCTTGAGCCGCACGTGCAGATTTTGAGCATTCGCGAGGCCGCCCCGCAGTTTGTCGATTTCCATCAGGAGCATCCTGTCGAGATGCGCACTGATATCCTGGGATTCCTGCCGCACCGACTTGATGTAATCATTCTGCTGTTCGAGCGACATCTCCCTGTCGCCGCCCCTTAGTATCGGCCGAAGAAGAAGGGCCGCTTGCCGAAGTCCCGAATCGTTCCTGGGCATGATCGTTTCCTCCCATAGAGTACTGCTGTCACTTCGCCGGTTTCGCATTCGCCGTTCTCGCGTTCACTGTTCTCACATTCACCGTTTTCGCATTCACCGATCTCGCAGGAGATTTTTCACTGCTGCTTTGTTCCGCTTTATCGCTGTGCAATCGGTCCTGTCCGAGGATGTAATAGCCACGCCGCTCCATCCGTCCCCGGCGCCAACCGAAAAGCGAATGGGTGACATTCTCGCGTGAGATGTCCGTGACAACGAGCGCGACGGTGTAGTTGCGCGGGAAAACGGTTCTCTGGAACTGACGGTCGTGCTCGCTGAAGAAATTTCCGTTGAGCGGGCAGGCGTTTTTTTCCTTTTTCTTGCACTTCTTGCACCACTGGCCGATGGGATGGCTGTGATGCCAGCCGAGGTAGATCTCTCCGTTGCCGCGCCTGTCGAGTGCCGCCTGGGCGGCCGTCCAGGTCTCGGGAGTAAAGGTCAGGCTATGCAGTTCCGCGACCGTATGCTCAGCGGGCAGCTGGCCTGTGATCTCGACAAAGACCTCGGGTACCCCGAGATCACGATGCAGGTGCCCGATCAGAATGCCGCCGACCTCTTTAGCGCCCGCTTCGCGGCTCAGCTTCTTCGTCTCTTCGAGGATGCGTCGTGGGATGAATACCGGCATATCGTCACTGTGCAATTGGGCGATCAAACTGGATGCATTCGTAAAGACGTTCAAGCTCGATTCCTTGATCGGCAGTGGCGGCGCCACCGCCTCGGTCGTGAAGGATAGTTTCGGCCCGGCAGGCTGCTCATCACGCTCACGGTCGGGGTACGCCATGACGAAGTAGAGAAAGATCTCGCCTTCCTTCATCAGATCCTTTTTCTGCAACTGGGTCGAGATCGCCTGCGTCAGCTCCTCGAAGTAGTCGATGGTGAAATCCTCGTGGTACTCTTCGCCGCTTTCGGGAGAGATCGTTACCCTGAATCCATCGAGGTACGGTTCACCGATCCTGGAGTGCCAGAGTGGACCGATTTCGGACGCATGGGTGTCGTCGGTGGCCTCTATCCGGTTCCCACGCAGCGCCCGAAACCAGGTCCACTCGATGGCGGCATCATAGTTCACCGTGACCGGTACCTTCCCTATGCAGGTGCCGTCCTTGCTATAGATGGCGATGGCGTTTCGATACATGTTCGTGGTCATGTCGTTCGTTCCTTTTCACTGCCGGGCCGAAACATGGTTCCGACTGGCTTCGATATCTCTCTCTGCGAGGGAAACGAAGCCGGCCGATAATCAGCCACTGACCTTTCTGACGTTCCAGCAATTGCCGGCCTCTATTGACGGCTGGAGCGTCAATCTGTCACCTGGCTGGAGGGCATCCCCGATGAGCTCTGACGAATGAAGGTGTCTGGCTTCGCGGTCGAGATGAGCCTGGTACGTCAGCTGACGACCGTTGGCATCGGACTGCGGAAGCTGCATTTCGTCGAGCAGACCTTTTACGATTTCACCGACGGTGGCATCGCGCGGGACACCCGTCACCTTGGTCAACTTCTGCTTCGAAACGTCGCTCACTTCGAGCGCAATCCCGGAGCTTTCCTGCTGGAGCATGTGTGTACCTCCTTTTCTCTCCGCAGGTCCATTGGAGCATCTCCCTTCCCCTGGAGATACGTTCGAGCGGGGTGTGATCCCCGCAAGTCGAGATACAAACGCGAGAGGTTCTCGTTTCTCAGTGCCCGGAGTTCCCTCGAGCAGTAACTGCAGGCAACCGAGAGGGCGGATAGTGCTTCGTTGATGACAACCGGTGATGGCTGTCCGGTCAATCGAACCTCGTGGTAAGCCTGTGCGCCGTTTTTCGTCTCTTCGATTCCCGCCCGTGTGAGACGGATGCGTCCGTTCATCGTCAGCATGAAGAAAGCCGTCGATTCGCGAAGCTCCTCGGTCAGTGCGCTGTAATGTGCAAGGTGCACGGACACCCGATGACTTGAATCCGAAACGGATTCGAGTATTGCCTGATGGTGCATGTCGGGTACGTCGAGATCGACGATGAGGCGGCCGTCCGGACGCTTCGAGAACGGCCATCCCGCTTCTGCGCACGCCTCCTCGAGCAACACGCTTTCGGGCGTCACGGAAGGTGCAATAGAGCTTTCCGCATCGGCCCTTTCCGCGTCGGAGCTCGAACCGCCATCCAGATAGTTCGGAAGCGCTTTCCTCGCAACGGTGAGATTGAAGACGGCCTCACGGCAATCATCCGACATATCGAGTCCATCGATCACGAGCATATCCTCGCGAAGGTGCATCGCTCGCTCGATCGGTTCGAATACGATCTTACACCGGCCCGCGATGAGCGCGTTTGCGCGCAGGTGCTGCCAGAGACCGTGGGCTGATGCGCCGTTTTGCAGCGGTGTATGAAAGAGAAGCCATCCGTCGATCATCCGTGCTTCGATTTCGAGATCCCTATCGGGATAAAAACTCATCTTCCACGTGTATCGCCGGACCCACCGCACCTTTGGAGCGCAATCCCCGAGCACTCCCTCGATTTTCTTTTCCACGGTTGTGACGTTTCTTCTCACTGTTTCTCCTTTGCCTTCGATGTATTCTTTTCAGCTCGATTAGCGGAGCGAGGACGTCTCAGTGGTCGCTTGTCGAGTGGGAATCTGTTCATATGCTGTCGGGTCCACATGCAGGCATCTCTATTTAGTGCCTTGTGTTCTTCCGGGGTGAACTTCATGAACGAGAGGATGTCGTATACCTGGAAGAGAATCGTTGTGAGCTTCGTTCCCGGGAGCATCTCCCCGACGCAGAGAAAGGGCCAGGCGACGTTTGGATGAAAGCAGGTTGGCGGCCAGAGCAAGGTAGCGACCCTTTCGGGTTCGACACGCCGAAGATGATCGTCGGTGAAGAGAATTCCGACGTCGAAGCAATCCCACTCCGTGACGCTGCGGTCCGTTTTCACGAGTCCTTTGCAATGAAAGCGCGCGATGTATCGCCGGTACGGCTTTTCTCCGACGGGCAGGAGTTCCAGTATATCGCTGTTACGGGCGAGCTCCATCCCCTCGCGGTGCTGACGCTCGAGGAACGATTCCAGATAGGGATCATTCATTGTCGACCTCCTCGCAGGCGGCTTCGAAGTAACGGATTTCTCCCGGGGCGGTGCGTATGCGCACGATGTCATGAACGCGAACGCCGAGGTTCTCGAGTGTGCATGCGATCGTTTCAGGCGAGAGCGAACTGACCCGCAGCTCATTGGTGTCATCGAATCCGGCGGCCACCATCCTGCGTCCGCAGCAGGTGCGCCCGTCTTCGGATGAGGATTCATACGATACCCTCAAATGCGGAAACGAGCGCCGGGTGCCGCATCGCGGACATGTCAGCTGTGTGACAAACATCTGCCCGGGAACCGAAAAGGTCCCGTGCGGATTGCCCGCGCGATTTCGATCCTGCGGATTTACGCGCTCGAAGAGCCGGCCTATAGTGGAATCGAGCGAGACCGTTTCGAGCTTCCCGATGTCGATCGGACTCGATCTGTGTCCGGGGAAGCGGCAGTTAACGTTTATCGGCAGTGTGCTGACATAGAATTTATGATGCGCAAGATCCATGTACACCTCGCGGCCGAATGAGACGAGGTCATGCTCACCGGATATGATCTTCTCGCATTCCAAGGTACAGAGCGAAGCCGCTATCGCGCCGAGACTCGACGACGCGTTTGTCGGGGGCGGTTTATTCGGTTCTTCATCGCAGGCGTATTTCTGATGGAGTAGAGAGTACTGCCGGGCATCCCAATCGCATTCCAGACAGACACGGCCCTCTCCCGGCTGGAAGACGCTGATCCTCGCGAGCCGGTCTGCGCCGCCGACCGCCGTATCGATCCAGGGGATCCCGAGAAGGTGAGCTCGTTCGTTGACAATCTGCCTCGCGCCGAGAGAATCGAGCCCGGTACATATCACATCGCTCTTGAGCCGGCCGATAGCAACATTCTCGATACGATCGATAACCGCTTCGACGTGAATGTCGGGATTGATCTGCGAGAGACGGCGGGCCTGGACCTCGGCTTTCGGCCGGTCGATGTCCCCGGGAACGATGTTCTGCGTATAGAGATTTCGCTTTGCATAACGATCATCGTCGATCAGTGTCGCACGGGCCACGTTTTTCATTCTCGCGATATGTGGAACGATCTGGCTTCCTATGTTTCCCACGCCTATTAACACAACGTGTTTTCCGTGGTCGACTGTGTTCATGCGTGATTCCTTTTTCATTGTTACAGGTCCTCCGGGTACCAGAGAAAGTCCGCATCGAGATCTGTCTGCATCGAACAGTTGCATTTCTCCGCATAGGTCCAGCATTGCCGTCCCGGATCGTCCGCATTCTGATGGAAGGTTATTTCGCACTGCGGACACACGACAACGGGATCGCCCGGCCTTAAAGGTGACTGGCACCGCATGCAATCGATTTCTCTCTCCGTCGCCGTGTACGCTGTTATCCTCGGGGGGCTCACCGCCGCGAAGTAGATCGGATCGTTAGCCGCGAGCCTTATCTCCTCGCGGTCAAAAAGTATCCGCAGCCCACTTGTCAGAAGGACGGAATCGACATATACTCTGGTATGGTGATCCCAGAGGAGGGCCCACGATGAAGATTTCTTGCCTTCTGAAAATGGGACGAGCAGCAACCGAGCCTTTCCTGTGGCTCCAGCGCCGGTTCCTGCGCTGGGTTGCTCGATTTTGGCGGGAGGGAACCTCCCGATATCGAGTGCCGCCCCTTGAAGCTCTATTGCCGCCACTTGAAGATCTAGTACCGCCCATTTCCTGGAATCATCCCTCATCCACAGGTGCGCCACGGCCGTACCCCCTCCTTGTCGGTTACCGATCTAAAATTCTCCTTCTTATGATTCGCTCCAATCTGGAGCCATCAGTAATGACCCGCCACAGTCAGAAATACCCGCGATAGAATTTTTCCCTTGAACCTGCTGTGAAAACATGTTACAGTTTCTTGTGATGCTGGATTCAGAGGTATTCATTTTATGGCCGTCCCTCACATGCTTGATAAACCTTGGAGCTCTCGGTGAGATATTATATCAGAAAGCCGAACCTTGTCAATCATAAAAGCAATATATACAATAAGTTAAATCACAGTCTGGAGGAGTGTGGCTCGAATTGCGGAGGTACCGTCAAGAATTTTCCAACAGGGGTTGAAGCTGAGTATGGTGTTTCACGGTATTAATAATAAGGGGGTGATTCGAGAGCTCAAGCCACAATGACTTGAGAAAACACTCAAATTGTGGACAAAGAATCCAATCCGGTAATGCCGGGCTGGAGCCCGAGTCCTCGGGGATGTCAGGTATCGTTGCTCGGGAGGTCTCGCTCATGCCTCGCAAAAAGAAAAGCGACAAAAGGACTTACAAGTATAATCCATATGAAATAGGAAGGGAGATCGAATGCACGCAGGACGAAAGCGGTGATGTACAGATCGAATTCGACAAGCGGGAGCTCGTTTCACTAGTCTGTGAACTGTTCTGCAAGGGGCTCACGGTAAAGAAGATTATTGAGGCGCTAGAGGAGCAGCTCGGCGAGGCGGGCAAGATGAAGCGCGAGACACCATACGCCCTTCTCCGGATCGCGGCCAAGGAGAATTGGCTCCGCTACCACGCACCGACGGATCTTAAGCTCGCCGAGAAAATCCGGCAGAGCTACATGTGGCTCAACCATGTCGGTGTCGTGCACACGGCGGTGACCGACGATGTGGCGCATGAGGCCTCCTGCATGCTCATCAGGCTCGTTCAGGAGCTCTGCCGCAATGGGAAGACAGAGGCAATTCGGATCGGATTCGCCGCGGGCTTCTCGATGCAGAAACTCGCCGCCGCCTTTGCCGATCGCCTCGGCGAGCAGACGAAGGATCTGCCCAAGAAGGTCATAATTCATTCCTGTGTAGCGGGTTTCGAGCCGGGACGCCCCACGTCCGATCCCAATACGTTCTTCAGCTTTTTCACGAATCGTCTCGCGCTCCAGGTCGAGCCCGAGTTCGTGAGTCTCCATGCGCCCTCGATGGTGCAGAGCGAATTGATCCCGGCCCTCAAAGAAAACCTGGAGATACGTCAGGCGTATGAGGCTGCCGAGCATCTCGACATCATCGTAACGTCGGGATCCGACTGGGCCGACGAGCACAGCTCGCTCCGCAGGTGTTATGAGCGGTCTCCGGAATCGCTCGATGCGCTGAAAAAAGCCGGGACTGTCGGCGACATGCTCTGGAGACCGATTGGTAAGGACGGCCCGATCGATATAGAGACCGCGATACGCGCGATGACGCTCGTGGAGCTCGGCCGACTGCCCGGTTTCATAAGGGAGGGGCAGCACGTTCTCCTCATGCTCGGATCTTGCGGAAAGTGCAAGACGCCGAAGGGGAAGATTCTCCATACAATTCTCAACCAGAAGGAGAAGCTCGTATCTCATCTCGTCGTGGACAGCAGGACGGCCGGCGAGCTCGTAGAGATCATGAAACGTGAGGAGGAATAACGTTTTACGGAATCGGAACCGGATCGGGATCGAATCGAGAGCGGATCTCAGCCGCATCGGGACCCTGCCGTGACCTGACCGGAGCCGAAGCGGGACCAGTTCAAGAGCTCTGATCAAGGCCCCGATCAAACCCCCGATCAACCCCTGATTGCCTTGACGCGGCCGCGGACTTATGATAAGCTCATCTGCGACATTGGTTCAGCGATCTTTGATGGGACATCAAATCTAGGGAAAAGACCTCTCTACAGATTAGCGACTGGGGCTTCTTTCGTGTAAGTTCGCAGAATCACGAAAAACCATGCTGACAGGGCTGTCGCCGCGCGTGCCTGCGACCGGCATGTAATGGTGGCGTGTCATCTAAATTCATTGTGTGTGGGATGAAACGTGAATGTAACGGTTGTGGATCGGTCTGATTGGCAATTCTTGAAATGTAACGGTTGTGGATCGATCTGATTGGTGATTCTTGAAAGGAGGGATTAACCATGAAGAAATTCATGATTTCTTTCGCAGTGATCGCATGCATGGCGGTCGCCATGGCAATCGGCATGTATATCGGCGGTCATCTGGCGCAGGCAAATCCTGCGCCGCCGGCAGAGGAGCCGGATTATAATGACGGTGTTCCCGAGTATCAGGATAGGCTCTTGATGGAGACCGAGAGAGGTGAGAATGCAACAGCTGTGCCTGCATGCTGGTTGCTCTACCAGGCCGTCCGATGTGCGGGCCAGGAGGAGAACGACATGTTCTTTATCGTTGTTGCAAAGGAAAAGTTTAGCGCTGAACCGGGGGAAATCATTTCTCCGAAGCTTTACGGATTGCATATTCACGGATACGATCCTGATAAGAGCAGGCCGCGCACCATGGAGGATTTTCCTCCCGGCATTTGGCCGTAATTGCCGACTGATACATAAGAGGCCTAACGAGCAGCGTCTCTTGACTCCCAACCAGTGATAAGAGGCCGCTTGTTGGCAAAGGGACAGCCCGCAGCAATTGCGGGTTGTCCCTTATTTGTGTCGGGGCGTTTGATGGTGTGGGATGTTATGCATCTGTATCTTGGCAATCTGATGTTGCAGTCCATTCCCCCGATACCTCCCGGCGAATTGCTGCCGCTTGACAATATCCCACCGCGTTACGTATGCTGCCATTCGGTATCTCGCGATGGAAACGGAGACCGGGCTCTGGTACAACTGGGTCGATATGCATACGGGAGAACCGGCGGCGACGCTCGATCTCGATGAAGTTGTGAAAAGACAGTTGACCGTTTCAAGGAGGAAGT
>CBDUQN010000080.1:0-14074 GCA_965369375.1 uncultured bacterium
TAAGTAACTTTTGATATTTGATGCCCCCTGTCAAGTAACTTTTAACGGGCGGCTTCATTCCCTCCCGGTCGCCCATGGCGTCCCACCGTATCCCACTGCCCGGTGCCCACGGCTTCCGGCCGTCTTCTATCTCCAGCCACCGTCATATCCTTACTCTCTTCCAGCCGCCTTCGCGGAACTTCCAGATCATTGCCATGGCGAAGAAAATGATATAGAAGAAAAGCCCTCCCCAGGCCAAGACGATACCTCCCTCGAAGACCACCACGGCAAGGTAGGAGAAGGGGATGAGAACGCACCAGACGGCGATCATCTCCGAGAGCATGACATACAACGTGCTCCCCGCCCCCTGTAGGGTGCGGGAAAGGACGATTCCCGCGCCGTCTATGAGCTGGAAGGCGCCGAGAATACGGAACGGCAGAACCCCCTTTTCTATCGTTTCGGGAGAGGTCGTGAATATGCCCAGTATCTCTCTCGGGAAGAACATGAAGAAAACGCCGATGATCCCCATGAGAATCATTCCAATGCCGGCCGAATACCACCCGTACCTCACCGCGAGGTTGTCGTTTCCCTCGCCGAGGCTGCGGCCCACAAGCGTTGCAGATGCCGCTCCGATGGCGAGCCCGATCATGAATGATAGATTGAACACCTTGAAGATGATATTGCTGATTGCCAATTCCTTGATGCCTATCTTCCCGATAAAGCTCAGGAAAATGATGAACCCGATGATCGAGAAGCTCTGTATCGACCGGGGAAGTGAAATCTTAATAATCTGTCCCATTACCCGTCGCGACAATCCGATTCCCCGTCCGAGCATCGGAAGGCGCCCGAGTATCTTGGAGCGAATCAGCACGATGAAGAGCACCATGCCGAGCACCGTAGAGATCACCGACGCGATGGCGGCGCCGGTGACTTCGAGCCGGGGAAAGAACCAGTGACCGAATATCAGGCAGTAGTTCAGAAGGATATTGAGAACATTCACGAAAACCGATACGATCATGTCTGTTCTGACGCGCGCCAGCCCATAGACGTACCCTCTCAGCGTGAAGATGATGACCATGGAGAATAGCCCGAGAGACCGTATGCTGAGGTAAGGAGTGCCGACATTGACGATTTCCCGGTTGTCGCTCAGAAGCGAGAAGATCCAGGGCGATAGCCGGTATCCAATGACGGAAACGACAGCGCCGATTGCAAGAGCGAGATAAAAGGAATTGTATACGATTCGGCTGAGATCTTCCGTCCGCTTTTCACCGAGCCGCCGTGCTGTGATTGCCTGTGTGCCGACGCCGAGCGCGCCGAAGATGAGAACAATTACGAGGATGAAAAAGGAACCGAGGCCGACAGACCCCAACGCGATGTCGCCGAGGCGACCAACCATCGCTGTGTCGACGATATTGAGTACGGTGTGGGAGATCATTCCGACCATGACCGGTGAGGCAAGCCCAAGAATCTCCCTGCTCATTCTGGTGTCAAACGCCATTTTTTGTATATTCATCTTAACGAACAGTTTAACGAACAGTGAATTTCTAATATAATGAACGATCATCCGGCGTTCAATGTCGAACTTTCTCCAGTGAGGTACAATATGCAGGGAAAAGTCGGGCTCCCGTTTGTTTTTCTGTCCTTGTTCGTTTTGTGCATGCCGGCTCGCGCGGCGTCACCCGTCGAGGCGGGCTCTGCGGCGCCGTCATTCGAGCTCCCTCGGATGGACGGTGAGGGAATCGTCGATTCTGACGATCTCTTCAGCGGCCACACCTATACCTTCCTCGTTTTCTGGGAGAGCGGCTGTTCGCACTGCGCGGAAGCGCTCATCCGGTGCGAATCTTTCTATAAGGCATATGGGGGCGATGATATCGCCGTAGTCGGGATCAACAGCAATGAAGAGGACATCCTCGTTTCGCGGGGGATACTCACGGGCAACGGTATCACCTTCCTGCAGCTGTGGGATGACTCGGGATGGGCGGCGGATCGATACGAGGTGCCGTTTGCGACCTTTACGATCTATCTCGTGGACGGCGCGGGGACTGTGCTCACAAGGAGTTTCGATCCGGTGGGGGATATGGAGACGGTAATGGAGGATATGCTGACCGGCGGTTACGAGGTCCGCGAACAGGTCCCCGGGAGCAGCGCGGCGGAGGGAAAAAGAAAAGAATCCTCCGGGGGATTGTTCGGCGAAGGATTTATGATAAACGGCGATGTCCGGATACGGTACCTCGGAATCGACGTAAACGGCGAAGACGCCGTCGGTCCATACGGGGAAGAGTTGAGACGGGGTAACCACTTGCTCTACCGGTTCGATCTCGAATTGGTCAAGCCGCTGAGCAGATACGCCACCGTGGGCGGTCTGCTCCGTATCGGTAACGAGGGCGAAGGGATTCTCGAAGCGGGTCCTGAATATCTAGGGCGGGAATGGGGTAGCGCCTACGCCGAGATCGAAGTCAATCTTTTATCCTTCAGACTCGGTTACTATCCGATTCATATGACTCCGCTGACACTCATGCGATGGGACTGGGATGACAATCCCCGGATCGGGGGAGACGCAAGTTGCGGATGCGCCGCGGCCGCGGGCGTTCTCTTGTTCGAGAGCCTCGAGGAGCTCGGGCCCGAGCTCGTATTCGAGGGCGGACTCGCAGAAATCACCGGGGCAAGCTACCAACTTCGATTTCTCTACGCGATACCGCGGCGGGCGAAAGAGATCAGCCGCGGCGAATGGATGATCGATCCGAACAGGGAAAAGGCGCAGTATTCCCTAGAACTCTATGGCGCCGAGGCGCGGTGGCAGCGATTCGATAAGAGGACCGGATTGTTCTGGAAGGCCGGGATTCATCTCTTGGGAACGTGGGAGAACGAGAAAACGGTTGATTTTCTCGATCTCGGCTATTTCGCGCCTGAACCGTGGTACGATTCCCGCATGCTGAACGCCTCGCTGCAGATCCCCATTCTTTCGTCTCTCTATGTGCGGGGGGAATGGATTCTTTGTAACCGGGCCCATGAGTACATAAGCGAGAACGGCGAGGAGAAGGAAAATCACGAGTGGAAGGGGGGCGGCGGAATCGCCGGGCTCGTCTTCGATCGGCCCGGGCGGTTCGAGCTCAAGCTCGACTATGTGCGTCTCGAACCGGATTTCTATTCTCCCTTTGCCGCGATATCGTACGAGCCGAACCGGGAGGGCCCCCGCCTTTCGGCGAAGATCGTCAGTCCGAAGAGCTACTCGGCCGTCTCGATTTTCTACAAACGCCAGCGCGAGGTGGAGCCCGGTGTTCCAGAGGGCGAGAAGGAGCAGATGTCATTCTTCGGCGCTTCATACGACCTCGATATGCCGTCCGGCTGGGGCGGAAGCGTAGGCTGGCTGGACAGGGGGAATTGGCGCCCGGGTACGGTGCTGCCCCACGATGATTATCGAAGGGCACTGGTGGCGATAGGCAGATACCGGTTCACCAAGAGCGCATATATCGAGATCGATTACCAGTATATCGAGACGCGGGTGAAAAATGAGTTCATGGATGAGATGTCCTTCTCCAACATATTCGGGTTGTATTTTTCAGCTCGCTATTAACGGTCGCGGCGGGAGATATGGCTGTGGCGGGAGATATGGCTGAGGTGCGAGGTATGGCTGTGGCGGGAGATATGGCTGAGGTGCGAGGTATGGTTTTGGCGGATGGGGTGTTTTGGCGGGTGGAATGAATAGTGCTGTCCGCGTGAATTACCTATCGAATAAATTCTTGATGGCACCCCAGGAGCGATCTTCCGCTGCATTCGGTGATGCGCCGAAGAGCTCATAGTAATCGATCTCCACGAGCGCGCCCCCTGCCGGGGCGAGAAACACCGCTCTCACATTGTAGCAATGGTTCATGAGTCGCACGCTGCCGCCGGCACCGCTTACCCATCCGCTTCACCCAAAGCCGTATCCGGTGACAGAGATAATGGTCGTTTCGCTGTCCCCCCCCTCGCAGGGCGTGAAGGTCAGCTCTATCTCGTAGCGCGCCTGCCATTCTCCCATGAGCATGACATGCGGAACATAGTGGCCGAGTGTATCGATATGGATCTGGTTGTATTCGACCCATTCATCGGGGTAGTCGAAGCCGTAGAGCATATAACCGGCGCTGCACCCCGAACCGGTCAACGGCTGAATATTCTCGAGACCGATGTTGTGTGTGAGACCGAAGTATTCGGCCTCGATCCTGACTGACTCGTCGGCGTGCGCATCTGTCGGAAGTACTGTTATGAATAGTGCAAGTGATGCGAGCAGCAGGATGTGAAGCTTCATGCGGTTTTCCTTCTTTTGGTAATTCCTTATGAAAATACCATGTTTTCCCTCTCTTTGTCAATGAAATTAGCCACGAAATTTGCCACGAAATGTGGCCAAGAAATGTGGTCACGAAATGTGGTCACGAAATGTGGCCAAGAAATGTGGCCACGAAATGCCGCAAAAGGCGGTAGATTCGGGTATCGATCGCTCCAGGGAAATAATAGAAAATTCCCTGAATTTATCTTGAAAGGGATATCTGATAATGATATAATATGTTCCTGCTCCCATCCATAGCCTGGATTTACCGATTGTGGGCTCGAAGCCCGCAAGGAAGAAATGGCTTTTTTCCCTGAGAGGAGGTGAAACAAATGAAGAAATACGCTACTGCTTTACTTGTGATTCCGTTGCTTTTCCTCGGTATGCTGATTGTAGGATCGGAGAAGGCGGATCATGAGAACTCTCCCGCCTTCGCGGTCGCCCTCGGCAATGCGATCGACCGGCTCGAGGGAGCCGCGATCAAGGCGACCGTCGCCGCAACGCCGTGTGCCCAGGCGGAGGCGTTTGATCTCACGACGGATCCGATAACCTGTGATGCGTCTCCGCAGTGCGGCGGACTCACGGCGGACCATCGACCGTGCTACACCCTTCAGGATGAGGAACCGACATGCGATCAGCAGTCACAGACCTGTGACCAGGGGATGACCTGTCACGGCCGTTACACATGCGATGAACGCACGACATGCACCGGCGGTCCCACGTGCGACGGCACGTACACATGCTGGAACAGCACTTGTGACGAGCCCGATCAGACATGCGACGGTACGCCCACATGTGATGGGGGGGCCGATTGCGACTTCACCATCGACGGATCACATACGTGCAATGGCACTCCGACGTGTGAGAGCACGTGCCAGTCGTGGCCGACCTGTGACTTTACGTGCATGGGTGCAACCTGCGAGGGTACGCATACGTGCACAGCGGGGCAGGCGACATGCGACGGCACACCGAGTTGCGAGAACACTTGTGCCGCTGCGACCTTCCCGACATGTCAGGCTAATCCTGATTGTGGGCTTACGTATGACGGCACGCCTACCTGTGACGGTTTGGCGACGTGCCAGAGCACCTGTACAGATGCATGGCCGACATGTGGCGCCCAGAATACGTGTATGGGATCCGGTGGAGAGACATGCGATCCGGATAACCCACAGTGCTACCACGCTAACGAGCGCACGAGCTGGGGCGATCTCAAGAAGATGTTCAAGTAATCCGTTTACTTGACCTGTTTTAAAGCAGGGCAGGGGATAATTCCCTTGACCCTGCTTTCTTCTATATGATAATAATGCATTGCTGAACTTTATTATTTTTAACAAGTTAGATTGATTGTATCATGCGGACGACGCGCGTCTTATTTCTTTTTCTCTCTATTCAGTTTTTTCTCTATAACATGGGGTTGCTCGGGAGGCGCCTGAGCCTTCTCGCCTCCGCCGTCTCACTCTTTGTCTTTATTCTCCTTTCGCTGCCCGCAGGCCGGTTCACATTTAAATCCATATATTTAGTGCCCTTTTTCTCTCTCATGCTGACGCTTGTGGTGATCACGAGGGGGCAGTATGAGGAAATGTTTGTCTTTCCCCTCTTTCTCGCCTCCCTGCTCATCATGCCCGGGAGGGAAGATCACGGACCGGGCGAACGGGAGAGCCTGCTCATCGGTGTCTTTCTCTATGCGACCGTCACCTTTCTCTCTTTTCATCTGCCGTGCCTCTGGCACTTCATTCAAAATTGGGGGCTGGGTTTCTCGCGTCTCTCAGGCTCGCTCATAGGGCAGCCGTATCTGCTGGGCCCGACGGCCAGCGGGATTCCGATCTTTCTGCTCTTCGTGACGTACCACGCGGCGGTTGCGATGACCTCGCGTGAGGGCGGGCCAACTTATTTTATCAAAACGGTTGTTCTGCTCTTCGTAATGCAGGCCGCCGTCCTCGTCCTGCTGACCCCGCTCGCGATTCTCATTCAACAGACCGATCCGAACTGGGATCTGCTCGTACTCAATCCGGAAAGTTTCATTTTCGCAGGTTTTCTCCTCACGCTGATCGTCAAGCCGCCGCCCGCCGTTTCATTCGAGAGACGGCGAGGGGTCGCGTTCTCTCTCGCTACGGGCGTGGTTGTGCTCATCTGTGCCGTGTTCCTTACACTGCGGCCGGCGCCGGGAACGTGCAACGGCAGGATTCTCATCTATGACAAGGGTTATCTGAACTGGCGCGTTCCCGATTACGAGCGCTTCGGTGAAAAGTCGGGCGGCATGTTCGGCAACCTCCCCCGGTATCTCGCGGCGCTGGGATATGAAGTTGCGATCGTGGATACCGTTGACAGCGGGACGCTTTCAGATGGGGATGCGCTGATCATTATAAATATTCTCGATTTCTTCAGCGAAGAAGAGAAGAAAGCGATAGATGGGTTCATTCGAGACGGTGGTGGGCTTCTCGCCCTCGGTGATCATACCGGGGTGAAGGGCATACGGGCGCCGTTCAACGATCTTCTCGGACGTTATGGGATCAGGTTTGTCTTCGATTCCGCGACATTCTTCACAAAGGGTTGGGGCGAGGAGGCGGTTTGCATGCCCCATCCCGTAACGCACGGTTTCTCTTCGGCCGACGCCTTCGAGATCTGGGTCGGGGCGAGCCTCGAGATAGAGCGTCCGGCTCGGCCGGTGATCGTCGGCAGGTACGGATACTCCGATTTCGGTAATTTCGCGGCGATCGACCGCGCATATCTCGGTAACCGTCTCTACGACCCGGGAGAGCAGCTCGGAGATATCGTTCTCGTCGCTGCGGCGGGTCACGGTAAGGGAAGGGTTCTCGCATTCGGCGACACCTCTTCTTTCCAGAACCTCGCGATGGTGCAGAGCTATCTCTTTGTCGCCCGCACAGCATCGTGGCTCGTATCGGGCGGATCGTACAACGCGGCTCGTGGTGTCATTCTCGCGCTCGTTATCGTGGTCGCCGCGGGAATCGCATTCTTTAGAAGGGATCTGTTTCTTGCCGGCGTTTTATCGACTGCGCTGCTCGCCGGGACATTCGTTGGTCTCGCGCCCCGAAGAGCTCCGAAGAGCGTCGATATCGATCTCTCGACAGCGGTCGTCGATGCATCACACTTCGAGCGTTTCGACAAGCTGACGTGGTATGACTACTGCATCGGAGGACTCCAGCTCAATTTCATGCGGCAGGGTTGTTTTCCCGTTGTGACACGGGATTTTTCCGAGGAGCAGATTGCGCAGAGCGATTTCGTAGCGATCATCGCGCCGGTGAGACCGTTTTCCGGCCACGAACGGGGGATTCTGGATCGATTCATGGAAGGGGGGGGATGGATCCTCTACTCCTGCGGCACAGAGGAGAAGGACGGCTCGAAAGAATTCCTGGCGGCGTACGGCCTCGAACTCCTCGATGTGCCCCTCGTGTCGTTCCCCGATTCTGTTCTGGGAACAGAGATCAATATTAGCGAAGGGTGGGGTATCGGAATCTCGAATCCCGATGCGCGTGTCATTGCGCAGAAGTTCGGGTTTCCCTATATCGTCGAAGTCAAGCGCGGAAAGGGAGGAATGATTCTCATAGCCGACAGCTCCCATTTCCTCAACAGGAGCCTCGAGGGGCTCAAGGAGTACTACCCGGGCAATATAAGATTTTTCGCGAATCTCCTTTCGGGATTGAAGGGCCCGGTTCCTGACGATTCGACGGCCGCGTCCGGCTCGAGAGGGGGGGTGAGGTTTTGAGTTTCCTCGGGATTCTGGGGCTTCTGTTTCTCTCGCTCTCCTGGCTGTGGAGGATTCATCTCTTCACGCGTCCCGGCGGCTTCTGGCTGCCGCTGACTATTGTGGGATTATTACTTCTCTCGCTGTCGCTTCGGTCGGTGAGGTTGTTCGAGAGCGGAGATGAAGGTGGTAGGGAGGGTGCATCTGATGAGGGAAGCGGGGCTGTTATGAAATTTCCTCGTTACACGGCCCTACTTCTCGTACCGCTCCTTCTCGCTGTGTTTACACTGCCGAGACCGGTTACGACCGGGCCATTAGTGCTCACCGTCGCCGTTATCGCGGGCATGGCGCGCGGATCCTGGGGCCGGCGCTTCAAGCCGGTTCTCGCGTGCCTCATCGGAGGTACGGTGCTGACCATACAGGGTCTCGTATGGCCGCTCATCGCTCTCGTATCGGCTCATGTGCACGCCGTTCCCGTCTTCGGATACATACTCTACCCCTTTGCGCGGCTCATCGATCCCGATGCGGCGATAAGCGCCGGCAGGATCTTCATGTCTTCGGTCGATGAGATATACGGCCTCTCCGTTTCTCTCGAAAAACTGGCATTTGTGCCGATGGTCCTGTTCTTCGTGGCGGTTGTCGTCTCACGGATCTTTAACGGCGACGCCGTGAGATCGCTCGGCAGGCTGTTGCTTTCTTTTATTATATTTGGAGCGCTGCGTTTTCTGTTTCTCTTTTTAGCCGTGATCATACTGGCGGACGGGACACTTTTCTGGAAGCCCGCGGCAACCTTTTTGAGTCTCGTTCCGTTGCCGCTTCTCCTCGCATGGCTTGTTCCCTATAAGCCCGTATCGGCTGCTGCTTCTGAGCGCGGAGAGTCCCGGGAAGTCCCGGTGCGGATTTCCGCTGCGGCTGTTTTGTTGTTTTCCATCGCTTTTTTCCTGCTTGCCGGATCCCTGCTTTTTCACGATCCCGGATCGTTGAAGCGGGGTCGCGTGCTCTTCGATGAACGGTACAGTGACTGGGAGTGGTCGACGAAGGCGTATGATCGGAACTGGTACGGGCAGCGTTCCGGGTATAACTACTACTGCCTTGCAGAGTATATCGGCTATTTCTATGAGCTCGAGCGGGGTTTCGAACAATTTACTCCGGATTACCTCGCACGGTACGATATCGTCATCGTCAAGACGCCGACCGAACCGTTCTCGAACGAAGAGATCGATGCCCTGGAGGCGTATGTGCGCCGCGGCGGCGGGCTCTTTCTGATCGGCGATCACACGAACGTGTTCGGGACGAGCACTATTCTGAACCCGGTCGCTGCACGATTCGGTCTCCGTTTCAACTATGACTCGACGTACGATCTGGCCACCATGGCCCTGTCGAGATACAAGAGCCCTTCTCTGCTCGCGCATCCGTCGACGCTTCACGTGCCTGAGTTCCTCTATGCGACATCGTGCACGATGGATTCGCCGCTCTTCGGCGAGAATGTGATGATCGGGTACGGCCTCAGAGGGATATTGCTCGATTATTCGAGAACGAGCTACTTCCCTTCGAAGGAGGAGAAGGAGTATGAATTTCCGTTTCTCATTCAAATGGCGGGTGTCAAGGCGGGCAGGGGGAGGGTGCTCGGCTTCACCGACAGCACCGTCTTCTCCAATTTCTTCATGTTCATGCCGGGAAAGCCCGAGCTGTTTATCGGGAGCCTCGACTGGCTCAACAGGACGAACCGGTGGAACCGGCTGAACGTGGTGTTCCTCGTCGCCGGGCTCATCGCCGCATTTTTCGCCTGCCGGGCCGTTGGAAAAACAGCCCGATTCGGGATTCTCTGGTCGTTTACCTTCGGGCTCGTTCTCGGCGTTGTTATTGCGCTTCACTTCTTTGGGGCGTTGAAGAGCAAGGCGTATCCGCCGCTCGAACCGGTGCGGGGAATCAAATGGGTAGCCTTCGATCAGGATCCATCCTTCAACGAAATGCCGGTGACGAGTCTCGTTCGCAGCAAGGAGGCAAGCCTGCACACGTTCTATGTGTGGACACAGCGGATGGGTCTCGTGCCTACCCTGCGGCCGACGCTTGTAGAGGCGCTCTCGAGCGCGCCGGTTGCGGTCGTGGCGAACCCGAGACGCCCGCTTACCATCGATGAAGTCGATGCGGTCGTCGATTTCTGCCGCGGGGGCGGAAATCTTCTTCTCATTGTCGATTCCCGGAGGATTTTGCCCGGGACGAAGGAGTTTCTCGGAATATTTCGTATGAATCTCACCGCTGCTGCCGCCGATTCTACAGAGATAATGAATAGAAAGGGGGAGAGGATCTGCAGGGCATACAAACCGGCCGCGCTGGGGGGTGGTGTTCCGCTCCTGACGCTGCCCGGAGGCGATGTGGTCCTTGCATACGAGAAGCTCGGCAAGGGACGCTTCTTTGCCTTTTCAGACTTCTTTCTCTTCTCCCAGGCGGTGATGGGACCGACGTCCGTCGTACCGAGCAAGGAGCAGCGCGAAATCTTCGAGCTCGAGTTCCAGATCTTCGAGATTCTCTATGGAGAACGCGATCCCGATGATATTCGGCCCTACGAAGCGCCCCTGAAACCCGGCACATCCGCTCAGTGATTTTCTTTTCATGAGAGTTCGCGCCGCTATTCCGTGAGGCTCTTTCTGCGTCTATGGTGATCTGTCGTTATTCCGTGAGGCGCGTTCTGCGGTTTCGGTGACTGTCCGTATTTCAGCGAGGCGCGTTCTCCGCTTCAGGAGACCTGCCGATGACTCTGAGGAAAAGAAGAAGTGCGGCCAGTCCCGCAATGAGAGCAATCACCGTGGGGATGCCGAAGCCCGTGAGGAGATAGCCGAACACGAGCGAGACGATACCGACGGTAACGGCGTAGGGCAGCTGGGTTCTTACGTGATCGATGTGGTCGGCGGCGCATGCCATCGATGACATAATCGTCGTATCCGAGATCGGAGAGCAGTGATCACCGAAGACGGCGCCGGAGAGAATCGCGGCTATAGAGGAGAGGAGCACCGGCTCCATTTCGGCGCTCGAGAAACCGGCTGACCGCGTCGTGCCGTAGACGAGCGGGATGACGATGGGGATGAGGATCGACATCGTTCCCCACGATGTTCCCGTCGAGAAGGATATGCCCATGGCGAGGAGAAAGACGATCACGGGGAGAAAACGAGGAGAAAGGATCCCTGATAGGTTGTGTACGAGGTAATCGGCCGTGTGAATCTCGGCACATACCTTGCCGATGCACCAGGCGAGAACGAGGATGATGATGGCCGGGATCATGGATCGCACGCCGTTGACCCACGCCGCGACGATCTCAGTGAGATTCAATATTCTCTGGGCGAGGGCGAGAATGCCGGCGGCGATGCAGCCGGCGAACGATCCCCAGAGAAGGGCCGTAAAGGAATTTGATTCCTTCAGGGATTCGAGCAGCGTGATAGAAGCGAGTCCGGATTCCATGAGCGCTTCACGTCCGGTCCAGATCAAACCGATAACGACGACGATGATGACAACTGCGATCGGGACAATACCGTTCATCAAACGGGGTGTTGCTTTCTCTGCCGGGGATACGGCCTCTGAATCGATATTGGACAGGGGGATGGCGCCTTCACGAAAGACCTTGCCGAGGCTGCGCGCCCTTCGTTCCGCGACGAGCATCTGCGAGAAATCGCGCCCCATCACGATGACGAAAAAGACAAAGCATACCGCCAGGATGGGGTAGAAGCTGTACGGCAGGGACGCCACGAAGGTGGCGAGGGGGTTTCTCTCGACACCGATCGAAGCAAAGGATTGATCGAGAAGCGAGATCTCGAAACCGATCCAGCTCGTAATCACCGCGATGGAAGTAATGGGGGCCGCCGTCGAATCGACGATGTATGAAAGCTTCTCCCGGGAGATCCGCAGGCGATCGGTAAGCGGGCGCGTCGAGTTGCCGACGATCAGCGTGTTGGTGTAATCGTCGAAGAATATAATCACGCCCATCAGCCACACGGCGAGCTGTCCCCGCTTGGCATTGGTGGCGAGCCGCGAAACCTTGTTCACAATTCCCTGCATTCCCCCCATCCGTGACGCGATGCCCACCATTCCGCCCAGCAGCAGCGTGAACACGATTATCGCTATGTGATCGGCTCCCTCATCGGGACCGGCGAGCGTGTCGACCACATAGCGGTCGACGATCCTGAGCAGGGAAGCTATCGGCTGGAATCCGGAGAGGAAAAACGACCCGAGCCATATTCCCGCGAGCAGCGCCGGCACAACCTGCTTGAAGACGAGCGCTATGACTATGGCGATTACCGGCGGTAGGATGGAGAGCACGCCGTGAAGGACATTGACTTCGAGGGTGCTGACTGCGGATCCGCTCGAGATGGCGAGTTCATGCGAGCCGGCGGTCGCGATTTCCAGTTCAATCCCTTCCGCCCTGAGCCTGTCCGCCGTACCGACGAAGATCGCAGAACCGTCGAGTGCGATCCGAACCGTGTCAGTTGCATCGGCTTGCAGTGTGTTCAGGGCATCGTGCGGTTGATAGGTGAACGGCACACCTTGCAGAACCGTAACGTCCTTCGAGGCGCCGGCGTGGGCCTTAGGGGCAAGGATCAGGAATATCGCTGTGATAACGGCCGCACATAGAACGGCGGCGTTTCTTCTTCCAGGAGCACTTTTGGTAAGCAACCAGGACATCATTGTTTCCTCTTATTAATCCGCTCGCCGCGTTGTATTTCCCCGGTTTTCAGAAGGCCTCGCGTACCGCAACATCCAGGTCTCTCCGCATGAAAGCAGCCGCCGCGCGGACATGTCCCCACGAGGAACGCTTGTTGTGCTCGGCAAACAGGTCCTCTCTTCCGGATTTCTCCGCTATTAACCTGAGCGACGCGATGTCAACCGAGAGCATATCCTTGCCGCAGATAAATCCTATGTCGTCGAGTAACACCGGTCCCGAGTTCGCGACACAATCGCAGAGACGGGTTATGTTCTTCAATACATTGATTGCGTAGACTTTCTTGTAGCGGCTGTGGGCGAGCGAGGCCGCCTCCGCGATGAGTTCATCGAAGAGTCCCAACGTGGGAGAGATGCAATTCTCGGGGCATACGATGGCGCAGTTGCTGCATCCGGGACACCAGGTGCAGTCGAACCATGGACGGTCCTCGTCAATACGAATGTTTTCGGTAGGGCAATTTTCCACGCACTCCATGCATTGTGTGCATCCTTTCGTGTAGTACGGCTCTCCACCCTTGTGAATTGCTCCCTTCGTCTCCTTTGACATGCAACCCATACCGACATTCTTTATCGCTCCGCCCATCCCGCTCGCCATGTGGCCCTTTACGTGGGACAAGAGCAGGACGGCGTCTGCCTCGAGAGGATCGGAGGCGAGTTGATATTCCATCAAATTCCCCTGCACCGCAGCACTCCGGTTCGAGACGACGATCGGAATGTCGAGGAAGTGCTCGGTGAATCCGTGTTCGGCGGCGCTTTCCAGATAGCTCGTGACGTTATCCCGTGGACTCCGGTATATGACCGGGGTGTCGAAAAGGTATGGCTTGCAGCCCGCGTTCACAAGCGCATCGGTGATCGGTTTTACCTGCTCAGGCTTGATAAAGTGTACGTTGCCCGGCTCTCCCATGTGAAGTTTCACGGCTATACGATCTCCCGATGAAAAATGATTCCGGAAGATCGGCTGAAGAAAGTCAACAAGAACGCTGTCATCTTTTATCAGTGTTACTTCTCGTTTCATTGTACGCTTCCCTCTCGCTACGATGCATCGATCTGTATCTACAAACTGAGAATAATATATCAGCGTGAGTTTATAGTGTCAACGTGTGTGCACTTCTCTTATTGAATACGGCCAAATTTTTTTGATGAATAAAATAATTTTCTTTTTGCGCAAAATTAGCTTGACACTTTTTTCAAAAATGAAAAGAATGGCAACAAGATCAAGAAGTTGCTTCCGCCGCACGGGAACACACAGGTTTTGAGAATTAAGCAACGGCGAAAGCGTGAAGAAGTGCTGGTCGGCTTTCAACTTTTTCAAAGGGGTGTGAAATGGCTGTTAAAAGAAAAGCCAAGACCAAAAGGAAAGCCAAAACCAAGAGGAAGGT